>DLZS01000037.1:2853-7359 GCA_003447275.1 Dialister sp. | reverse complement strand
TTCCTCATTCCTCATTCCTAATTCCTCATTCGCGCAAAGCTTTCATTCATAATCAGTGGACGAGCCGCACCACGGGCTAACCCCGAACCCCGAACCCCCAATCCTCCCTCCTTGACCGCCGCCCAAAACTACGCTACAATAAGTAGTCATGGAAATTCGTAGAAGCTCTTAGAAAAGGCGGCTTTCTATGATATAATAAATAGGATTATAAATAGAACAAAGGGGGGCGGTCAGTCTTGGAAAAAAAGGTCATCATCAATGTCACTTCTCTTCAGCGGAATGAGGCAGGAAAGGATGAGAAAATCACCCTGGAAACGCCAGGCATCTATGGCGAGAAGGACGATATGAAGTACGTTTCCTATGAGGAGACCAAGCTGGCCGGCATGGAAGGGACGACGACCACGCTGGAGATCCACAAAGACCACGTGCGTCTCATCCGAGACGGCAGCTTCCTGCAGGAGCAGGTCTACCGCATCGGAGAGAAGAACCACTCCCTGTACGAGACCCCGATGGGCACGATGGATATCTACGTCGTGACGCGCGAGATCGAAGACTCGATCGAGGCGGGGAAGGGACGTATGCGCCTTTCCTATGATGTGGAGCTGAAAGGCCTGTTTAACCATTTGAATGAAATTATTGTAGAAGTTCGGGAGGATCCGGAGGATTCATGGAAGTCAGAGAAGAACTGAAAGAAATCATTGAGAAAGCGAAAGAGGCAGCCATCGCTGCCGGTGAACTGCCGGAGGGCGATTACGCGGCTGTGCAGCGTCTGGAAGTACCGAAATCCAAAGAATTTGGCGATTATTCCACCAATGCGGCTATGCAGTGGGCGAGAACGGCTCACAAAGCGCCGCGCATGATCGCGGAATCCATCGTGAAGCATCTGGATACGCCGCTGGTCACCCGGACGGAAATCGCAGGCGCGGGATTCATCAATTTCTACCTTGCCGCCGATACCGTCTACAGCGAACTGAAGAATATTTTACAGGCCGGTCCGTCCTATGGGGATCTGCCGAAAAATAAGAAAGACCGCATCCTTGTCGAGTATGTCTCGGCGAATCCGACCGGCCTTCTCCATATCGGACACGCCAGAGGCGCTGCCTATGGCTCGGCGATGGTGAATCTGCTGCGCGCGGCCGGCTATGATGTACTGTCGGAATACTATGTGAATGATGCCGGCAACCAGATCGATCATCTGGCAGAATCCATCAATGCCCGCTATCTTCAGCTCTGCGGTCTCGACGCTGAGATCCCGGAAGACGGCTATCATGGACAGGACATCATCGATACAGCGAAGAATATCCTGGCCAAGGATGGCAAGAAGTACCTCGATATGGATGAGAAAGAACGTCTGGAAATCTTCAAAGAGCTCGGTCTTCAGGAAAAGCTCGCAGACCTCAAGAAAGACCTTCACGAATTCCATGTCGACTTCGACAACTGGTTCTCCGAAAGATCTCTCTATCCGGATCAGGTGAATGAAGCGCTCAAAGTCCTGAAGGACGAAGACAATATGTACGAGAAGGACGGCGCTCTCTGGCTCCGCACCACAAAGAACGGCGATGACAAGGACCGCGTGGTCATCCGCACGAATGGCGTGCCGACCTATTTCTGCTCCGATATCGCCTATGTAGGAAATAAGATCCGCCGTGGCTACAACAAGCTCATTGATATCTGGGGCGCTGACCACCATGGCTACATCATCCGTCTGAAGACAGCTATGAAATTTTTAGGCTACAACCCGGATGATTTCGAAATCATGCTGCTCCAGATGGTGACACTTCTCCGCGATGGACAGCCGGTCAAGATGTCCAAGCGTACCGGACAGGCTGTATCGCTGCGCGAGCTGATGGAAGAAGTCGGCACCGATGCAGCGCGCTATTTCTTCTGCGCCCGCACACTGGACTCTCAGATGGACTTCGATATCGACCTGGCTAAGAAACAGTCCAGCGATAACCCTGTCTATTACATCCAGTATGCGAATGCCCGCATTCACAGCCTCTTCCGTCAGGCGAAGGAAGCCAAGGTCACCTGGGATCCTGCCTTCACCGGCGTTGACTTCACCTGCCTCAAAGAAGAATGTGAAATGGATCTGATCAAAAAGATGGAAAACTACCACCAGCTCATCGATGGAGCCGCGAAAGAAAGAGCTCCGCAGCGTATCGCCAAATATGCGTATGAGCTGGCAGCGCTCTTCCATCATTTCTATAGAGAATGCCGTATTCTTGGTGTAGACAGCGAAGTCACGCAGGCGCGCCTCGGCCTCATCACCGCCGTCCAGTACGTTCTGGTCCACGCCCTCACCATCTTAGGCATTACCGCTCCGGAAAAAATGTGATAAAAAGGGTTCAAGGTTCATCCTTTGGGCAACTTCGCCGCAAATATGTATTTTGCAGCGAAGCTGCCACCACAAGTTTGAAAGCAGGGATGAGTGGCTAGGGATTAGGGATTGGGGATTAGGAGTGACTAGTGACTGGTGACTGGTGACTTAAATGCCACTTTTGAGCATCGCCCTATTTATACTCCGCGGCGCTTCTATGTTTTTATGCGCCGCACCACCATTTCTAATTTCTCATTTCTAATTTCTCATTCAAGCGAAGCTTTCAAACGGAATCAAAGGGCAGCACGCCCAAGGGGCTAACCCTGAACTCCGAACCCACTATCATTTTCAGAAAATCGACGACTGAAGATTTCCCTATTTGCGTTTTCCCGTTCCACCCTATCAAAGGAGGTCCCATGACAAAATACATCTTCGTAACAGGCGGCGTCGTTTCATCCCTGGGCAAAGGCATCACCGCTGCATCCCTGGGCAGACTGCTGAAGAACAGAGGCTACAAAGTCACCATTCAGAAATTTGACCCTTACATCAATATCGACCCGGGTACCATGAGCCCGTACCAGCATGGCGAAGTCTTCGTCACCGATGACGGTGCAGAAACCGATCTGGACCTCGGTCATTACGAAAGATTCATCGATGAAAACCTGTCCAAGGCATCCAATGTCACCACAGGCAAAGTCTATCAGTCTGTCATCAACAAAGAAAGAAAAGGCGAATACTTAGGCTCCACCATTCAGGTCATCCCGCATATTACAAACGAGATCAAAGACCGCGTGCTCCGTGTCGGCAGAAATGACAATGCAGACATCGTCATCACTGAAATTGGCGGTACCGTCGGCGATATCGAGTCCCTGCCATTCCTCGAAGCCATCCGCCAGGTCAAGAAAGACGTACCGAACAGAAATGACGTCATCTACATCCACGTCACCCTCGTCCCGTACATCGAAGCTGCGGACGAACTCAAGACAAAGCCGACGCAGCACTCCGTCAAGGAACTGCGCTCCATTGGCATCCAGCCGGACGTCATCGTCTGCCGCACCGTGAAAGCCCTCTCTCCGGATATGAAGAGAAAGATCGGCATGTTCTGCGACGTAGAACCGGAAGCTGTCATCAATAACCTCACCGCCAAGAGCATCTATGAAGTACCGCTTCTGCTGCAGGAAGAAGGCCTCGACCACATCGTCCTCCAGAAACTCGGCATGGAAGACACCAAGTGCGACATGGAAGACTGGAAAGCTATGGTGGATCGCATTGTTTCTTCCGACAAAGAACTTAATATCGCGCTCGTCGGGAAATATGTCGAACTCCATGACGCCTACCTCTCCGTCGTCGAATCCCTGTCTCACGCCGGCTACGCATTCGGCAACAAAGTCAAAGTCCACTGGATCAATTCCGAAGTCCTCGAAGAAGAGAAACCGGATCTTCGCGAAGTTTTCAAAGGCATCGACGGCATCGTCGTCCCCGGCGGCTTCGGCTACCGCGGCGTCGAAGGCAAGATCGACACCATCAAGTACGCGCGCGTCAATAAGATCCCATTCCTTGGACTTTGCCTTGGTATGCAGTGCGCTGTCATTGAATTTGCCAGAAACGTATGCGGCATGACCGGTGCCAACTCCTCCGAATTCATCCCGGATACCCAGTACCCCGTCATCGACCTCATGCCAGACCAGGAAGACGTCACCGAAAAAGGCGGCACTATGCGTCTCGGCATCTATCCGTGCAAACTCAAAGAAGGCAGCAAAGCCAGAGAACTCTACGGCGGACAGGAAATCGTCTACGAACGTCATCGCCATAGATACGAAGTCTCCAATGCCCTTCGTCCGGAGCTTGAAAAAGCAGGCCTCGTCATCTGCGGCACCAGCCCGGACGGACGCCTCGTCGAAACGATCGAGCTCAAGGATCATCCGTACTTCGAAGCGACCCAGGCTCATCCGGAATTCAAGAGCCGCCCGAATCGTCCGCATCCGCTCTTCCGCGGCCTCGTCGAAGCAGCCATCAAGCATAGAGATGAGAAATAAACGGTACAGTATGAAAAAAGCGAACCTCGAAAGGGGTTCGCTTTTTTGTTGGCGGATTTTTTGGGGCAGGGGCGTGCCGTCTCTTGAGTGCAAATGAAAGCTCTGCGCGAATGAGAAATTAGAAATTAGAAATGCGAAATGGTGGTGCGGCGC
>DLZS01000037.1:0-2589 GCA_003447275.1 Dialister sp. | reverse complement strand
TTCCCATATACTCATTCTTGCTCATATAGACAGATTTCCTATATAATGAAGACAAAGAGCAAGACACTCAGAATTCACGATAAAGGAGGAAGGAAAATGAAGAACGCAAAGAAACCGATGGCCCTCTTTCTGTCGCTCGTCCTGTGCATGGGCCTCTCTGCCTGCGGGAACGACCCGCCGAAGCCGCCGCCCGATTCGTTTGAAGGCATGGTGAAAGAGTCGAAGATTGCCGAAGAAAGCAGCCGCTACTTGGGCAGCTGGCAGGGCGAAGAAGAGAACCGCCTTGAGATCGAGAAGAGCGGTGAGACAGGAGACGTGCGCGTCGCTCTCTATGATGCCAAAGGAGAAATCTACGCCAGCGGATACCTGCAGCCTGTCAAGAAATATGGAGCCGACTACTTCTACAATGAGCACGACGGCATGGCGCACCGCACCTGGATCGACAGTGAAAATAGCGACGTCCTCCGCATGGACGCCTTCGGCATCTTCACGAGAGCGCCAGAGGGCGCGGAGGAAGAGAGGTTTGACTTCAAGCCGCTGGAAGGCACTTGGGCGATGGACGGAGCGAAGAATCCTACCAGCGTGCTGGACATCGATGACGAAGGCGGCTGGCACCTGCGCGAACGGCCGGGGAAGAAAGGCAAATTCAAAGAAGTGGACAGCGGCACCCTGCGCTCGAAAGGCGAAGGCCGCTTCGAAGCCGTCTCTGACGATCACGAAGGCGTCGTGTACGACATGACTGTCGTCGATAAAAAGACACTCTACTGGGGCGGAGAAAATGATCATTATCAGAAAATGAAATAGCAAAAAGCCATGGGTCATCACTCCCATGGCTTTTTTGTGTTGGGTGAACTTTATGCCACCGCGATTTCTAATCATATTGTATCATTAGAAAGAAGAGTGTCAATAGAAAAAAGATACTCCTGTGGTACATTGCCTTCGGCAAATCCAAAGAATCTACCCCTTCAGCCTCAGCATCCTTTTGATCAGATGCAGGAGCGACGGACTGTCGTCACGCCGATACTTTCTCATGACGAAATCCTCCGGACGGCGGAGGCCCAGCGTATATGCGAAATAGACCGTATGCGCCATATTCACCAGGTACGTTTTCGTTTCCTGTAAAAGGAATCCCATCGCATCCAAGGGGAGAGGATCGGCTCCGGCGGCGCGCACGATTTCCTGCAGCAGTACGATGACATTTGTGTCAAAGTCCTCCGCATCCACACGCTCCTCAATCGAAAGCGTGAAATTCGGAAAATAGCGATAGAAGTACCGCGGCTGCTTCGGATCGAAGAAGGTCCACTGACGCAGGAACATATTCACCTTGAGATAGAAACGCTGCGACTCATCCAAATCCTTTTCAGAAAGAAGACCCCGCATTTCCATCCGACGCACCCATCGCGTGATCTCGGGCGACGTGAGTACGCCCCGTAGGATGTGCGGCCGCATGGCCCGTTCCTGCCAGAGGTAAGAAACAAAAAACGAGAAGATATGTGTGCGGAAACGCAGATAGAGATACAGAAACCGCGCGCGCCCCGCATCCCGCAGCGGATACAGCGGCGCGAGACACTGTTCCAGTGTCCCCAGCATCTGCGCACTCTCCAAAATCTGCGGCGCAAAGGACCACCCCTCCATCTCGCCCAGCGCCAGATAAAGAAAAGGCGGCAGCCGCTTTTCTTCACGTCCCGCGTAGTCGGGGCCGCAGAGCGTAAGCGCGTCAAGGAAATCCTTTCCATGGCGGCGCATCACCTGAATATACGGAAGTGTTTCCTTCGTGAAGAAATCTATGTACGGCGAGAGCGAAAGCTCCGTCTCTTTAGCGAGCAGAGACACCAGTGGCAGGACAGCCGCCTCCGGCTGCTCAAAAGACGAGGAGAAATACGAGAGCCCATCCCGGACTCGTTCGAACGCCTTCGAAAACTGCCCGGTGACATCCAAAGACAGCTTTTCTGCCAGTGTGAGAGAAAGGAAAGGAGAGGACTTCGCCGCTGCCGTCAGAAACATCTCCGCAAGCGCGAGACGGAAATGCACATACTTCTTCAGTACCTTCGAGCGCTCCTTCGCAGAGAGAGCATCCGCCTCCCGTGCAAAAGCCTGATCAATGGACAGCGCCTCATGAGAAAAACTCCTGCACGCCAGCGGATAAAAATGGCGATTCATCCGATGCACCAAAAGCGCAGTGAGCTCCTTCTTGCGTACCAATAGCTCCTCATCCCTCATGCGAGCGCCCCCTTCCTCTTTATAAAAGGAAATGTGTTGTCTCATTATACAATGAGTGAGGGCGGGGTGACTAGTGACTAGTGGCTAGTGACTTGTGACTAGGAGACTAGGAGACTAGTAGACTAGAAGACTAAGAGACTAAAAGATATCAGACGTCAGACCCACATATCGTCATTTCGAGCGATAGCGAGAAATCTTTGTCATGCGCGGTCTGGCGGCAATGTTTAGAAATTCCAAACGGGAAACCTGCTATCCACTTACCCTCGGGTATAGCCTCATATATATGGCAGCGAAACCGCTACCGCAAGTTTGAAAGCAGGGATGAGTGGCTAGGGATTAGGGATTGGGGATTAGGAGTGACTAGTGACT
>DLZS01000108.1:8464-15174 GCA_003447275.1 Dialister sp. | reverse complement strand
AGGCGGGGTTGGCTTCCTTTTTGCGGCCAAGCCGCCTCCTCTTTGCCTTCCCCATTGGGGAAGGGGGACCGCGCAGCGGCGCTCGGGTGCTCTCGCAAACGGCGTACTTGAGACGATCTCTCCCCGCTCTTTTTCATACCGCTAGAACCCTATCCGGCTCGCTCCGCTCGCCACCTTCCCCACGCGGGGAAGGCTTTGTGTCGGGAATAGCGGTATCCCCATATCATAGCCTTGTGTTTTCCTCACTCCGGGCAAAGATGTATCCCCATAGACTCTCTATTTCTCCTCGAAATCCTCGAGCGTGAAGCCATCGGCATCCTCCACGATCTTCTGCACTTCCGTCTCTGCCATCTCCAGCTTTTTATTGCAGAAACGTCCGACGTCGACGGCATCGCGGAAAACCTTCAGCGCCTCATCCAGCGGAAGATTTCCCTTTTCCAGCATGGCGACCTGCTCCTTCAAGCTCTGCAGCCCCTCTTCGAATGACATTTTCTCCGTTTCCATGATCTACACCCTTTCCTTTTCTATCCCTGATACGACGGAGGAGATCGTCCCATCCGCCACTGTCGTCCTGATCGTGTCTCCCGCTGATACGTCCGATACGCATTGCACGGCTCCGCGCCCCGCTGTGGTCGTGATGGTGTACCCGCGGGAAAGTACCGTCAGCGGGCTCAGTGCCGAGAGCTTCGCCGCCATGAGCGATAGCCTGTGCTTCTTCGCATCCAGCTCTGCCTCCATCGCCTGCACGAGCTCCTGCTGCAGACTGTCTGCCAGCTGCGCATCCTCATGGATCTTTTTTTCCAGCAGCTTTGCCGCCTTGTCCCAATAGAAGGCGATGCCATTTCTATATGCCGCCACATCGATGACCGCGATCTCCGCTGCCTGCGAAGGCGTCGCCGCCCGCGCATCAGCCGCAAAGTCCGACAATGTGAAATCCGTCTCATGCCCGACAGCGCTGATGATCGGGATCTTCGACGCCGCGATGGCGCGCACCACAGGCTCCTCATTGAAGGCCCAGAGATCCTCGATCGAGCCGCCGCCGCGCCCAACGATCAAAAGATCTGCCAAGTGATTTCGCTGAAAGAAATCGATCGCATGCACGATCTCCCCTGCAGCCTCCTCCCCCTGCACGGACGCCGGATACAGGATGAGCTTCACGCCCTTGTTCCGCCGCCGCGACACCGTGATGATATCATGCACCGCCGCCCCTGAAGGCGACGTGATGATCCCGATCGCCCGCGGCAGACGAGGCAGCGGCTTCTTCCGAGAGTCATCAAAAAGCCCTTCCTTCGTGAGCTTCTCTTTCAGCACCTCATACGCCTGCATCAGATCCCCGATCCCCTGCCGGCGCATCGCAGTCACATAGAGCTGGTACACCCCGTCCCTTTCATAGACCGAGATCGAGCCGAGAGCCACGACCTTCTCCCCATTCTGCGGAGTGAAAGACAGCCGCACCGCACTGCTCTTGAACATGACGCACTTCAGCGCCGACTTCTCATCCTTCAGCGTGAAATAGCAATGCCCCGATCCATACCGCTTGAAATTCGATACCTCTCCCAGCACCGGAATATGATGCAGATCGCTCTGCGATTCCAGCAGCTGCTTCAGGTACTGATTGACCTCACTGACCGAAAATCCTTGCTTATCCATACATCTTCTCCTTCGAAAGCGCCTCTGACATCTCAGGGAATGAAGGAAACGCTCCAACCATCTGCGCATACCTTTCCTATCTATGTATTGTAACGCCCCGCGCCCATTCATGCACGCATTTTCATTGCAAGGCTTGGACGCAGAAGACATTCCCATTTTCACGAGCTGCTTTCAGGAAACAAAAAAGATCGGACCCCATACGGAGTCCGATCTTCTCGAGCTTTTAGCTTAGCCGCAATTATTTCATTTCTACGGTAGCGCCAGCTGCTTCAAGTTTCTTCTTCATTTCTTCAGCTTCAGCTTTAGCAACGCCGGTCTTTACTTCTTTCGGAGCGCCGTCAACGAGTGCTTTAGCGTCTTTCAGGCCGAGGCCGGTGATTTCACGAACGGCTTTGATGACCTGGATTTTCTGAGCGCCAACGTCTTTGAGGATAACGTCGAATTCAGATTTTTCTTCTTCAGCTGCTGCTGCCGGAGCTGCTGCTGCTGCTACAGCTACAGGAGCTGCTGCGGATACGCCGAATTTATCTTCGATAGCTTTTACGAGTTCGGACAGTTCGAGTACAGACATTTCTGCAATGGCATTAAGGATTTCTTCGTTAGTCATTTTTGTTTCCTCCATGGAATAGTTTTATGCGTAGATCTTACGCAGATTCTTTCTGTTTACGCAGTGCTTCGAGAGCATATGCGAGGTTCTGGATGTTGCCGTTGAGGGCACGTGCCAGTCCGGTGATCGGAGCCAGCAGGGTCGCTGCGACCATACCCAGCAGCTGTTCTTTGGACGGCAGGTCTGCCAGTGCCTGAACAGCTTTTGCGTCGATGACTTTGCCGTCGAGGACGCCAGCTTTGACAACGATAGCTTCGCTCTTGGTTTCTTTGAAGAATTCTTTCAGAGCTGCTGCCGGTGCGACCGGATCGTCTTTGCAGGTTGCAAGACCATTCGGGCCAGCGAGCAGATCGTCAAGGCCTTCCAGACCGAGTTCGTCAGCTGCGATGCGGGTCAGTGTGTTTTTGATAACCTTGTATTCAACACCGTGTGCAAGGAATTTACGACGGAGAAGTGTCGCATTCTTTACGTCCAGTTTGTTGAAGGATACCAGAACTACGCCCTGGGAAGCCAGCTTTTCTTTCATTTCTGCAACGATGGCTTCTTTTTCCGGACGAATTCTAACTTCATACTTTTCTTCGCTCATAGTACACCTCCTCTGCTATGGGATTTTATTATTTATCACGTTAGCTAAAACGACCTCGCATTCCGCGAGGTCGTGTACTGGCTTTGCAGTACTCAGCCTCGGGAGGCGGGCTACGCCCTTTAAAATGTCTTACCGCCGGTCTTAAGCTAAGTGTAAATAGGTAAAATTATGCTTTTGCTGCTACCACTTTGGTGAGGTCGAGGTGAATGCCGCGGCCCATGGTGGAGCTGATGGTGAGGCTCTTCATGTAGACGCCCTTTACAGTGGAAGGACGAGCTTTGAGGATGGTATTGTAGATAGCGAGCAGGTTCTGTTTCAGTTTGTCTTCGTCAAAGGATACTTTGCCGATGATGACCTGGACGTTGCCGGCTTTATCTGTACGATACTGTACCTTGCCGCCTTTGATCTCGTTGACAGCCTTGGTCACATCCATGGTGACGGTGCCAACCTTCGGGTTTGGCATGAGGCCTTTCGGTCCGAGTACACGGCCCAGACGACCTACGACAGCCATCATGTCCGGTGTAGCTACTACGACGTCAAAGTCCATCCAGCCCTGCATGATCTTGTCGGCCAGTTCTTTTCCGCCTACGTAGTCAGCGCCTGCTGCTTTTGCTTCGTCTTCCTTGTGGTCTTTAGCAAATACGAGAACCTTCTTGGATTTGCCGGTGCCTGCAGGAAGTACGGTAGCGCCGCGGAGCTGCTGATCAGCGTATTTCGGGTTGATATTCAGGTTGAAAGCAACTTCTACAGTTTCATCGAACTTTGCGGATGCTGCTTCTTTCACAAGCTTTACAGCTTCGTCGATGTCATAGAGCTTATGACTGTCAACGATGGCTGCTGCGGCTTTCTGTTTCTTTGTCAGTTTTGCCATTGTTTCCTCCTATGTGGTCTTTGGGGTTCTACCCTGCCACGAATGGGTCAGTCTTAGTCTACAACTTCGATGCCCATAGAACGAGCTGTGCCTTCGATCAGGCGCATAGCTGCTTCTACAGTGTTAGCGTTCAGGTCTGGCATCTTTGTTTCAGCGATTTCCTTGACCTGTGCTTTGGTGACTTTGCCGACTTTGTTCTTGTTCGGTTCACCAGAAGCCTTTTCGAGTCCGGCTGCTTTCTTCAGAAGAACAGCTGCCGGCGGAGTTTTACAAATAAATGTAAAGCTTCTATCTTCAAAAACGGTAATTTCTACAGGGATGATCAGGCCTACCTGCTTTGCAGTGCGATCGTTGAAATCTTTAACGAAGGCCATGATGTTGACGCCTGCCTGGCCGAGGGCCGGGCCTACTGGCGGTGCTGGGGTAGCTTTGCCAGCTGCGACCTGCAGTTTAACAACTTTAGAGATTTTCTTTGCCATAATGTTACACCTCCTTGTCCTTGTTGGAATGTGGTACTTACGGGCTGTAACGGGCCCTCCCACCGTGGGACGAGCCTAGTTCGAGGCAGTCCCACTGTATATTGAATCACGGAAGTGGTTCAAAAGAACCGGCTTCCAGTTCAATCGTAGTGGTGGTTCCGAAATTGCTGATATCAGCCTTGATCTTGGTCTTGTCTTCAGCGACTTCGAGTACGACAGCAGTGCGGTCTTCGAATACACCCTTGGTGATACGGACGCGATCGCCGGCTTTGACGTCGACGGCTGCTGCTTTCTTTGTATTCATGCCATGAATGATGCGGTCTGCTTCTTCGTCAGAAAGCGGGATCGGCTTCGTGGTCGTCCCGACGAATCCGGTGACGCCAGGGGTATTTCTGACGACATACCAGCTTCTGTCATTGACTTCCATCTTGATCAGAAGGTAGCCGGGGAATACTTTGTGAGCAACCACTCTTGTCTTCCCATCTTTTTCTTCTTCTTCATCCTGAAGAGGGAGCAGGATCTCGAGGATCGTATCATCCATGCCCATGGAATGAACCTTGCGGGTCAGGGTATCCTTGACTTTATTTTCATAGCCGGAGTAGGTATGGATGACATACCAGCGGATATCTTTGGAACCAACGCTCGGAGCGCCGATCTCGGTCGGTGCACTGACTTCGCTCTGTTCTTCTTTTAAGTTTTTGTTTTCAGCTTCGATATCAGACATAGCTCTCCTCCTCTCAGCCTACCGCAGTGACTAATAACTTGGAGAGACCAGCGAATACGAAGTCTACTGCTACAATCAGGAAAGATACGAGGATGACAGACACGATGGTCGCGATGGTATAATTCAGCATCTGGTTCTTTGTCGGCCAGATGACCTTTTTCATTTCCATCTTTGTTTCCTTGAAGAAACGGCTCCATGCGCTGCTTGCTTCCTGTGCTTTTTCCGTTCTAGTAGCTGTTGTTTTACGCTTCGCCTTGGCCATGCTCGCACCCCAGTTCAATCAGAAAAAATTATTTGGTTTCTTTATGAAGGGTGTGTTTATGGCACCATTTGCAGTATTTCATCAGTTCTACACGTTCGGTAGTGGTCTTTTTGTTCTTGTTCGTACGATAATTGCGGCGCTTGCATTCTGTGCATGCAAGAGTAATTCCTTCACGCATTATTTACACCTCATTCCATCTTTCTTCGGCCGACGGCCAATTAACATGCTTGATAAGTATATCACAAATCACGCTGTCTGTGCAAGTAGAAAATTCGCACTTAAAAAAGCCGGGCCATCCCAGCGCTTTCAGTATTGTAGCATAAGGTGGTGATCCTTTGCAAGGGCTTTTTTGATTTTTTGAGATCAGAGTTTGAAAGCAGCTAGGGAAACGCCGATACAATCGTCCTTCGATCGAATCAGCGTTTCCTTTCTCTGCGCTTTCCTGAAAACAGACGGCTCTCGCAAGCTCTCCGTTTTTCATCACGATGGATCTACGGTAAGTCCTTCTTCTTCCGCAATATCCTGGATTTCTTTCTCATTGCATTTCGTAGCCTGCAGGATAAAGGACAGCGGCATATGCATCTCCAGAAGCTGCATAACAAATGCTCTGGTCAGCTCCTTACGGCCTTCTTCGCGGCCTTCTTCGCGGCCTTGTACGCGGCCCTTCTCAAGACCTTCTTTGCGGCCCTGCTCAAGGCCCTTCGTCATCCCTGCCGTAATCCCTTGGTTCCAAGCCCTTTCAAATATACCTACACTCAAATTGCACATGGTATCCACCATCCCTTCTTCGTCTTCATTCAAATCAATCTGATATTCCTTTTGCAATCGTTCCCGCTTGTCTTTGGCACTATCTTTTGATTTGAAAATTTCTTCCAGTAAATTCAGCAGGCGGTTACCCAGTTCTCGTTTCCCCTGCCCGATGTAGACCATGACGACCTGCAATAGATCATAATTGCGTCTGTCCTCTCTGTAAGCCCCATACTCCTGATTTTCCGTCAGCCGATATCGTGTAATACCACTTGCCCCATCGGGCGTATCCATACAAAGCCAGATACTATAGACCTTCTTGACGCCTTCGTAGTGCGCTTTCTCGAAGTCCACAGTGTATTGTGACGAAATCAGACGGCTGCAATAGTACACGGCGCGCTTCATCAAGGGATATGTCAGGTGTGAACTTCTCTGCGCTTCCACATTGATGATCAGCTCCAGCGGATCTTTCTCCGGCGTCACAGCGCGAAAGCGAATGTCAAAAGTGACTCTCCCCTCCGTCAGCGTGGCATCCTCTGTGCTTTCACCACGGATATGACTCGCCGCATTCGTCTGATCCGGAAGGACAGGCGTCAGAGCCACTTCCGGTGTCCCTATGATGTAGCGGTCACGGATGTCTGCGATCTCGCTCTCTTTGAACTCTTCGACGCAGTATTTCAAAATCCATGCCAAGGGAAACACTGATTCAATCGTTATCAGATTTCATTCTTGGTTTTTTATACAGAGCGAGGAGACATTCGACGCGAATAGCGAGCTATTTAAG
>DLZS01000108.1:3231-8269 GCA_003447275.1 Dialister sp. | reverse complement strand
CGCGAATAGCGAGCTATTTAAGGAGAATGTCGACGACACTATGTATAAAAATCCATATGAAATCTGATTCTGCGATTGAATCAGCGTTTCCCAAGATCTTCCGGCTGGCCAGAAGCTTCTTGGCAGCACTGTCATAGGCTGCGTTCTTCCCTGCCAGATATATATCGTCGATATCCATCACGCACCGCCTCCTCTCTGCCTTTATTATATGATATATAAAAAAAAAGGGGCTGTGAAGAAATGAGAATTCATTTCTTCACAGCCTCTTCTTTTATGTCCTTTTTCACTCCTGGTAGTAAAAAACAAGAGGAAAAGGGCATACTTCCCCTTTTCCCCCAAAAATCAGCTTTTTAAAATTAAGCTGCCATATCCATATGTGCCTGTTGCTTCCTATGGTATTTGTACAGGTTGAAGCCAATAGAAACCAGAAACACTTCCATTTTCACTGAATCCATACCTCTTCGGACAATCCGGTCATATTCCCGGTCGTTCTTCATCACTCCGAAAGTACCTTCTGCCTGGATCGCACGGTTCCTCCTTAGCAGAAATCCACGGGTATCTGTCAATCGTCCAATGACTTCAGCATGGACCTTTGTAAGTTCACGATTCAGGCTGATCCGTCTGTTATGAGGTGTTTTCTTGCAACGTTCTGCATAAGGACAACCACTGCAGTCCTCACATTCATAGATTTCTTCCTGACGGCCATATTGGTTGCCTCGAATGTTTTTCCTGTAGACGAATTTGAACTTCTTTCCGTTGGGACAGAGCAGCGCTCCATCCACCGTCGTCTTGAAATTGACTGCACGGAATGGGTCCTCGTGATACTTCTTGTCCGCCGTTTCTTTGAAGAACATGGGGAATTTCATACAGGCTTCCAGCCCATGTTCGCTGCAGTACAGATAGTTATTAAATGAACCATACCCTGCGTCAGCTACTGGATATTTTGGATATATCCCATGGTGCTCATAAAACTTTTCCAGAAGGGGAACGAAGCAATCCATATCTGACCTGTACTGGTTTACGTCAAGGACTGCTATGTATTCATCGGCTATGCCAACTTGGACGTTATATGCCGGCAGCAGCTGGTCGTTTCCCATATAGTCTCTCTTGATCCGCATGAACGTAGCTGAATGATCCGTTTTAGAGTAGCTGTTACGATTCTCTCCACAGATACTCAACTTTTCCCCATATTCCTTGATTTTCTGCAGATACATTTTTAGCTTTTCGTAATTCCGCTGTTCCGGACTCTTATGGTGCCCTTTGCCATGGACAAATTTTTCCTCGTCCAGGCTCCAGATTTCATGAAGTTTGCTCAGAATGAGCTCTAGATATTCAGGAGCATATTCTGAATTGATCTCGACTTTCAGACCACTACAGCCCAACATTCCATTGATTTCTTCCAGGAGTGCTGAAATTTTGGTATACAGACGAAATCTCGACTTCTCCGTACCTTTTTTCCAGACCCAGGAGTATTTGTTGGCATTGGCTTCGAATTTGGAGCCATCGATATAAAGGTGGTCTAGGTCCACATGCTCTTTGGTGATGATTTCCTGGGTGATTTCATAAAAGAGCGATTCAGCTTGATTCATCAGGACAGTATTGATGAAATATCCGAAAGTCCGATAGGACGGGCGTTTACCGTCCATAAGGTATTTATAGCGGATATTGACTTTGCAATTGTCTTCCAGCTTTCTGAGAGAGATGCATCCTTCATCCATAAACCCGAACAGAACCGTTTTCAACATATTGACGGGATTATATCTGATTCTTCCCAACTTATGAGCAGGGAGTTTGCTCAGATATTTGCGTAAATCGATTTCCTCCATAAATCTGTCAAATGTGAAAACCGGATCTGTGATATCTAGGCACTCAGAAAAAAATGCTGGTAAAATTCCCTGTTTGGGAGTACCATAATACACAGTTAGGTTTTTCATTGCAGTTAAATTCTAACACAAAAAAGGACTTTCGATTTTTGCGAATCAAAAGTCCTTTTTTGTATTCATGGAGCTATTATTTCACAGCCCCTTTTTTTGATTCAGGTTCGTTTGCGAGAACGCAAGTATTAGAACTTGTAGTTCAGGGAAACAGTCCAGGAATCATCCGGATCTGCTGCATTTTCAGCGTCAGCTGCGAATGCATATTCTGCATGGAGCTGTACGTTCTTCTGGAGGGTGACATTAGCCAAAACATTCCAGAATGTCAAATTAGTTGCGCCTACAAAGTCCTGCTTCTTATTGCTCCATTTAAGAAGGTTCTTCAGCATATCGTTATGCCATGTGCCGCCACCAAAGTATGCACCAGCATCGACATCATTGTAGGAAACGGAGAGATCGAAGGTGCCCGGTTTCTTCCAGTCTGCTTTGCCATAAGAGAGACCAGCGTTCCAAGCAGTGTCGAAATCACCCAGAGTGGTGTTCTTCCAGTATTCACCGAAGACATTGAACTGCTGAACCGGAATGTTCAGATTGATGCCATACAGTTCCTGTCCTGCAACATAGTGGTCATAATTATTTTCATTAAATTCTCCCTGGAACTTAACATAATCAGCACCCAGTTTTGCAAAACCGAAATCATAAGATCCCTGTGCAAAATACATATCAGTATCTTTTACACCTTTAGACAGAACAGTTGCATCTTCTTCATCACTTTCTTTGATATCTCCCCATTCAGAAGCATTCAGCTGACCAAAGCCGGTGGTCAGAGCCAGTTTGCCATTGTTGTAGGAAGCCTGAGCACCATCATAGCCTTCAAGGCCATTGTACTGCCAGCCACCCTGGTTGCCGAATACGATCGGCTGACGGCCGAGACGTACAGCTACGTTCTTACCAAAGTTATGGTTTACATAAATCTGAGCCATCTTTGTATTGGAGGTAGCTTCATCTTTGAAGTTCATTTCATTGACGAACTGTCCCTGTACATAGGTAGAATCATTGACCTGACCCTTGACGTTCAGACGGATACGGCCATCATATTTGTCTGCGGCATTTTTCTTGGAAGAAGAGATGTAACGCATACGAGCGTCGCCATTCCAAGAAATGTTGCCGACTTTCTTTTCCAGGTTGGATACGCGAACGCCGAGGTTTGCGAGTTCGTCAGCGTATTCGCCAGCGAGTTTGTCGAGGGTTGCCTGCTGTTCAGCGTTCAGCTGGTCTTCTTTAGCCATGAGGCGAGCTACGATCTGAGCCAGTTCGTAACGGGTCATGTTTCTTTCGCCTTTGAAGGTGCCGTCCGGATAGCCTTCTACGACGCCCTGAGCGGACAGGTCGGATACTGCCTGATAAGCCCAGTCATCAGCGGTAACATCGGAGAATGGATTTGCAGCGTAAGCGGATACGCCAGCGGTGAGTGCTGCTACAGCAGCCAGTGCGAGGATCTTTTTCATAGTCAATCGCTCCTTTGAAAATTTTGCCCTTTTGTGTATCAGGAATTTTCGAAGGATCTCTTTTCGGCTCGAGTGACCGTGTTTCCTCTGCGTAGTCCGAGATGCTTCTTTCTTCCATCAGCTTCCGGTCAAGGGCTTGCCCTGAAGCTAGACTTAGGGTATCACGTCCGGGCGAAGCACTCAATAGGTGTAGCTTTACCCTCAGTTCTATATCTTCTACCTTGGTCTAATGTGGGAAATTTTACCATAAAATCGGGGACTTATTGAAGTGACTATAAGTCATATAGAAATAGTCTATAAGTGGGAAAAAAATAATTTGAAAGAAAAGCAATCTTTGAAAGCCTTTGATTTTATCGACTTCTTTCATATTTCTCATTTAGAACAAATAATATACGCATGATACTTTTATTTCTTACTTCTATGCGTCCGCCACCATTCATCATCTGGGTCGCGTTCTCAATCACAATCTCAGGGATGCCCGCAGGACTATCCACCCATAAAGTATACCCTTAACTTCTTCTTTACTCTATGGATTAAAATAATGGAATAACTACTAATACCGAAAGGAAGAGATGCTCATGGCAGAACATTACTACACGATCAAGGATATCGAAGAGATGACAGGGATCCCAGCTACAGCGATCCGTTTCTATGACAAGCGAGGCCTTCTGGTCTTCGTGAAGCGAAGCCCGAATGGAATGCGTATCTTCACGGATCGGGATGTGGAGAAGATCCGTCTGATCCAGCTGCTTCGCAATCTCGATATGCCTGTCAATGTGATCAGCCGCTACATCGGGCTTGTGCAGCAGGGAGATGCGAGCCGGCCGGAGCGCCGCCGGATGATCGCCTCGCATATAGCGGAGTTGGAGGATCATCTGCGTGCTCTGCAGGAGGCAGTCGAAGCGGCGAAATGCGTCGAGGCAGCGCTTGCTGATAAAGATGCAGTACTACCCCCCCCGAAAAATTTTGGGCTACCTAAGAAGTTGGAGCATTTTCTCTCCAGAAAATAGGCACCCTTCGCTCTTTTTCATACCGCCAGAAGTTTGAAGATAGAGGTTAGGGATCAGGAGCTGCGAGTGACTAGTGACTTAAATGCCACTTTCAGGCATCGCCCTTTTATAAAAGATCGACGCGAAGCGTTGCTCCGCTTAAGCCTTCCCCGCAGGGGAAAGGGGGACCGCAATAGCGGGGAATAGGGAGCTTTCGTTTATCCTCGACTTGAGACGATCTCCTTCGCTCTTTTTCATACCGCTAGTACCCTATCCGGCTCGCTCCGCTCGCCACCTTCCCCACGCGGAGAAGGCGTTGTGTCGAGAAAAGCGGTATCCTCGTTTCGCAGCCTTCCCCATTGGGGAAGGGGGACCGCGTCAGCGGTGGATAGGGTACTCTCGTATATCGCCTACTTGAGACGATCTCCTTCGCTCTTTTTCATACCGCTAGAGCCCTATCCGGCTCGCTCCGCTCGCCACCTTCCCCACGCGGGGAAGGCTTTATTTCGAGGATAGCGGTGCTCTCGTATCGTAGCCTTCCCCATTGGGGAAGGGGGACCGCGCAGCGGTGGATAGGGTGCTCTCGTATATCGTCGACTTGAGACGCATTTCCTCGCTCTTTTTCATACCGCCAGAACCCTATCCGGCTCGCTCCGCTCGCCACCTT
>DLZS01000108.1:2382-3011 GCA_003447275.1 Dialister sp. | reverse complement strand
CGGCTCGCTCCGCTCGCCACCTTCCCCACGCGGGGAAGGCTTTGTCCGTCGATATTGTTTTTCCACATATGCGTGTATTTGTTCTGACAATGCGAGAAAAGCGGTATCCTCGTTTCGCAGCCTTCCCCATTGGAGAAGGGGGACCGCGCCAGCGGTGGATAGGGTGCTCTCGTTTATCCTCGACTTGAGACGATCTCCCTCGCTCTCTTTCATACCGCTAGTACCCTATCCGGCTCGCTCCGCTCGCCACCTTCCCCACGCGGGGAAGGCTTTATTTCGGGGATAGCGGTGTTCTCGTATCGTAGCCTTCCCCATTGGGGAAGGGGGACCGCGTCAGCGGTGGATAGGGTGCTTTCGTTTATCCTCGACTTGAGACGCATTTCCTCGCTCTTTTTCATACCGCCAGAACCCTATCCGGCTCGCTCCGCTCGCCACCTTCCCCACGCGGGGAAGGCTTTGTGTCGAGGATAGCGTTGTTCTCGTATCGCTGCCTTCCCCATTGGGGAAGGGGGACCGCGCAGCGGTGGATAGGGTGCTTTCGTATATCCTCGACTTGAGACGCATTTCCTCGCTCTTTTTCATACCGCTAGTACCCTATCCGGCTCGCTCCGCTCGCCACCTTCCCCACG
>DLZS01000108.1:0-2175 GCA_003447275.1 Dialister sp. | reverse complement strand
CACCTTCCCCACGCGGGGAAGGCTAAAAACGTATGAAAGCAGGGATTAGGAGCTGCGAGTGACTAGTCACCAACCACCAATCCCCGGATCTCCTTGGCATACTTGGAAAGCTGCCTTTGGATCCGTTGTTTCTTTCTTGTGATGGACGGGAGGCTGTCGCCGGTGCGGGTGGAGATCTCCATGGGCGTCAGCCCCTGCATCCAAAGGAAAAAGACGGGCTTCTGCTTCTTTGTGAGACAGGCGAGGCGGGCGACTTCTTCGAGCGTGGCCTTCGCCTCGCCGTAGTCGTCAAGGGAAGCGCCTTCGGCCTGGTCTTCCAGGGTGAGCTCTTCGTGGTCTTCACGTGTCATTTCCTTGCGGATGCGGTTCATCCGCTGCCACCTGAGACGGGGCGTGATGTAGCCGGCAAAGCTCGGATTCTTCTTCGGATCGTAGCAGGCGGTCTGCTCTAAGAAATGAAGGATGAGCTCCTGCTCGAGGTCTTCGTAGGAAAGGCCTTGGCAGAAGTTCTGCCGGATGCTTCGGATGAGGGGCCGGTACTGCTTCAGCAGGGCTTCGGCGGCGTCTTTGTCCCCGTGCTGCCAGGCGAGTGCCCGGCAGATGTCTTTCTGATTCTGTTTTTCGTCGAACATGTGCGTTCTCTTTCCGGAGCGCGCTCTCTTTTGTATTTCCGGATGTATTCAGAATAGCAGAACATCCATTCTATTTCCAATCGCCTTCGATGGCTGTAAGCGTCGCATCATGGCATAAGAAATCCGCATAAGCAGAATGGGCGTTCTCTTTATGCGGATGAAGCCAAAATACATGTTCGGGCATGTGGAGCTGTTTTTTGGCACTGAGATAATGCTATAATATAATACATATAAAGGAGGTCTTTATCATGAACCATCCATTTCCGCTGAATGAAAAAGAGACAGCGCTGCTCCGCAGGGAAGAGGAACGGCGTGGTATCACGCTCGTCGAATGCCCGAGAAATCCGACGTATAATATGTGCTTTGCCTGCGGGACGGAGAATCCCATCGGTCTGCACCTGCATTTCTTCTCACTGCCACAGGGATGCCTCTCCCTCTTCACCCCCTCACGCGAGCATCAGAGCTACAATGACCGCATGCATGGCGGCCTCATCATGACACTGATGGATGAGGTGATGGGTAATTATCTCTTCCTGAAGGGCGGTATTCCCGCCTATACAGGCAAGATGGAGAGCCGCTTCCGGCAGCCGATCCTTATCGGAGAGACGGTCCTCATCACCTGCGAGGAGGTCCGCCGGAAAGGGCATCTCATCGTCATGAGCGCGAAGATCACAAAAGAAGACGGGACGATCGCTGCCGAGGCGACGTCACATATGATGCTGGGGATGAAGGAGCGTGTGGTCACTCATCACTGAAAGGAGGAGACCATGAACAGACGAATGCTTGTCGATACCTCGATGCTCTTTGTTTTTCTTCTGCTGCTGGACTACCGCTACGTCCACAATTTCGGTCACGAGATGTTAGCCCTTGTCTTTACCGCGCTCTTTCTTCTCCACACGATCTGGAATGCGAGGTGGTACCGTGCCCTCTTTCGTGGACGCTGGCCAAAGCAGCGCATCGTCATGACCGGTATCGATCTGCTTCTGCTCTTCCTTTTCCTGGGCGTCATGCTGACGGGGCTCTCCTTCTCGCACACGATGCCGATTTTCAATATCCACCCGCCGCTCTGGGTGCATCGGCTGCACCGCATCTTTGGTTTTCTGATGCTCTTTGTGATGGGACTCCATCTCGGCATCCACTGGCAGGGGATCTGGGCGAAGATGAAACGGGCGATGCACATCCCCAATACCGCACCAGTCTCTTTTTTGAGCCACGCCGCAGTGCTTATCCTTGCGGCAGCGGGTGTGTACAGTTCCTTCCTGTATGCGCTGGGCAGCCGTCTCTTGCTCCTTCCCGTCCGCTCGCTGGCGCGTCCGCCTACGACGCTCTTTCTCTTCCTTTCCTGCCATCTCTCGATCGTGATCCTCTATACGGTCATCGGGTACTACGGATGGAAATGGGCGAGCAGAAGGTAGAAGAACCTGCTATCATCACCGATCAAAAAAGGAGCTGTGAAGAAATGAATCCTCATTTCTTTACAGCCCCTTTTTACTTTGCTTTGATTTGGTTCAGGGTTCAGGGTTCAAGGTTCAGGGCTCTCGTG
>DLZS01000093.1:14968-24612 GCA_003447275.1 Dialister sp. | reverse complement strand
CACGAGAGCCCTGAACCTTGAACCCTGAACCCTGAACCAAATCAAAGCAAAGTAAAAAGGGGCTGTAAAGAAATGAGGATTCATTTCTTCACAGCTCCTTTTTGTATATCGCTTATTTGAAGATCCAATGTCCTGCTTCCATCTTGTCGATCTGTTTCTCATCGACATCGTAGCGGATGCCATTGTCTTCATCCGGTACGATGATGGTACAGCGATCGGTGATATCCACCATCGGGCTCGTGATGTCCTCATCGAAGTAACGATTAGCCGCTGCCACATCGTGAGCCAGTTCGGTGAATCCCGGAAGGCTGGCAAAGGAGACATTCTGCGCGCGGCCGATGCCGAGCTCGGTCATGCCGCCGCACCAGACCGGGATGCCATGTGCCACGCAGAGATCGTGAATGCGTTTCCCTTCATAGACCCCGCCGCAGCGGCTGGACTTGATATTGATGACCTTGCAGCTGCCGAGACGGATCGCTGCTTCAGCCGCTTCATAGGAAACAACGCTTTCGTCCAGGCAGACCGGCGTCTCGATTTCTTTCTGGAGAGCCGCATGGTCGACGATGTCCTCTTCCCCGAGCGGCTGCTCGATGTACTGCAGATGATACTGATCCATCTCTTTGAAGAGATCGATATCCTTCAGTGTATAGGCAGAGTTCGCATCGACCGTCAGCGGGATGTCGCCGAATTCCTTGCGGATGGCTTTGATGACTTCGATGTCTTTTCCCGGATGGATCTTGATCTTCGTTCTATGATAGCCCTGTTCCAAATACTGGTAGATCTCTTTGAAAAGAACATTGATATCCTTCTCGATGCCGAGGGATACGCCGACCTTGATCTCCTTCTGTGTACCGCCAAGGAGCGTTTTCAGGGACTTGCCCGTCCGCTGCACCATGAGCTCCCACAGTGCATTTTCGATGGCTGCTTTCGCCAGACGATTCCCCTTGATGTAGGAAAAGCTCTTCATAAAGGATTCCGGGCTCTCGACCTCCTGATGCAGGATCTTCGGGATGATCATATTTTTAAGGATGTGAAAAACGGTGCCATTGTCTTCCGGATTGTAAAAAGGCCCGTAAAAGGCTTTACATTCCCCCCAGCCCACCAGACCTTCGGAGTAAATCTTCACCAGCAGGGCATCGCGGTTTTCAAACTTGGTAAAGCTCGTCTGAAACGGATGCTTGAATGGATTCAGTACACGGATAATATCAATGCGGTCAATTCTCATGATTGTGCCTCCCCTAAAAATCACGACTTGAAAACGATTGCATTATAACAGAAACAACAAAAATAGGAAACAGGATTTTTTCCTGTTTCCTATTTTTGTTAAAAGCTTGAACGCAGAGATGGGTAGCTAGGGATTAGGGATTAGGGATTGGATTAGGAACAAGCGGTGATTGAAATAGCGCAATTGGTACACTGACCATTCTGCAAGGAAGATCTCTCGGCTACGCTCGAGATGACGATGGCGCGAAGCGCTATCAAAACTCCGCGGCGCTTCTATATTCTTATGCGCCGCACCACAACCCCGAACCCGCTCCCCCTCTTTCATCCCCAATCAAAGGGCGATACACCCCAAGGGCTAACCTCGCTCTTACTTCTCCTTCACTTCGAGGATCGGATCGAAATAGCTGAGCTTCGTATAGTCTACGCAGCCGCCATCGGTGATCGCCAGATCCGGGATCGCTGTGATCGGGAGGAAGGAGAGGTAGAAAATCGGATCGGGCAGGCTGCTGCCGATTTCCTTCGCACCTTCTTCGAGCTCGATTTCCTTTTTCGCCAGTTCTTCCGGCGCAAGGTCGGATGCGATGCCTGCGATCGGGAGCGGGAGGAAGGAGATGATCTTACCATCGATGACGACGACCTGTCCGCCGCCCTGTCCGATCAGGGTATTCGCAGCGAGTGCCATATCTTCACGGCTCGCACCAGCTACGACAAGGTTGTTGTCATCGGGAGATGCGGTGGTCGCGATGGCACCTTTGTTGAAGGACCAGCCGGAGATGAAGCCTTTCGACATATGACCGTGGATGCCGTAGCGCTCGATGACGGAGACCATGGCAACGTCTTTTTCTGCGCTCGGGCATACGATACCGTCTTTCACGTCCAGCTCGACATCTCTTCTCTTTCTCATGAAGGGGCCCACGCTGTGAATGGTCTCGACAAGAGCGGTGCCCTCTTCGATATTCACATGGGTGGCGAAATCATCCGCGGTGAGGAGCGCATGCTTCACGGTATCGGTGAGGGAGGACTGGCGCGCCGGGATCCGGTAATCGAAACGGTTCTCTCCCTGTTCGGTGATGAGCTGGCCTTTGCTGATGACAGTCTCAACAACAAAAGTGCCTGGCTGGTCGACGAGGAGGATGTCGGCGTCTTTGCCTGGCGCAATGGAGCCGACGTGGTCATCGATCTGATAGGCTTCGGCGGCATTGATGGTGCCCATCTGGATGGCAGTCATCGGTGCGACACCGGCCTTGATGGCCAGACGGACGATGTGATCGATGTGACCGTGCGCGAGGATGCCGCGTGCGTGGACGTCATCGGAGCAGAAGCTGGTGTGACGTGCCATGCCCGGGCAGCATTCGGTGATGGCACGAACATTTTCATTCAGGAATTTGGTGACGGCGGATTCACGGATGATGGTGTGGACGCCTTTTCTGGCTTTTTCCAGAAATTCTTCGTGATCGTAGCTTTCGTGATCGACACGGACGCCGCTCATGAGGTATTCATTGAGATCTTTGCCACGAGCGAGCGGGCTGCAGCCGAAGATCGGACGGTGCCGCTTCTGTGCTTCGACGATGGCATCCAGCGTATCCTGGTCCTTCGTCATGACAGCTTCGCGGACGAGTTCCCAGATGCCGTAGCAGCGGGAATCCTGATGATATTTCTCATGGTCTTTCGCGGTGACATTGTACGCGATGGTGGACTTCGGGATGGTGTAGGGCGTCTTGTATGGAAGTGCCCAGAAAACCTTCAGCGGAGAGGCATCGATTTCCTTGAAAATATCTTCGAGCCCATCGACACCGATGACGGAAATGTATTCATCAAGTCCGCTGACGATGCTCGTGGTCCCATGCGGCACGACGGCTTCTGCGAAGCGGGTCATGCTCATCTTGCTGCATTCGACATGGACGTGGCAGTCGATGAGCCCCGGAGCGAGGTATTTGCCCTTGGCATCGATGATCTTCGTATGTTCATCGATGTAGTCGGAAATGTCCTTCTCTACCGCGGTGATCTTGCCTTTGTAAATGGCAACGTCCGCCTGATAGTATTCACCGGTATTGACATTGATCAGGGTACCACCCATGACCGCCATGTCCGCTTTGATGCGGCCAGCGCCGGCGTCAATGTAGGAAGCGAGCAATTCTCTAGTCAGCATATGATTCTCCTTTGTAAAAACATAGATGGAACAGGGTATACAAGTTCAGTGTGTTCGATGAGGAAAGTGACGGAAACACCGCAAGAATAGAGGACGCGATGTCGGTCATGATTCCTTTGGACTGAGAGACGGAGAGACTAAAAGACTGGCAGACAATCTAACGTCTCCCCAGTCACTAGTCACCAGTCACTAATTCCCTTAAAATTTCAACATCGTCAGTGTCGCGAGCAGCAAGAGGAAGAGAACGAACATGAGCCAGATGATCCAGTTCAGCTCTTTTCTGCGGCCGGCAGCGATCATGACGAGCGGATAGAAAATGAAGCCAAAGGCGATGCCATAGGAAATATTGAAAGTGAGCGGCATGCCGATGACGATCAGGAAGGACGGAAGCGCGATCTCGAACTCATCCCAGCGGATCTCCTTCAGTGCCGATGCCATGAGGACGCCGACGACAATGAGCGCCGGAGCGGTGACATTCGCTGTGACGACGGCAAGGAGCGGCGAGAAGATCATGCTGACGCCGAAAAGAATCGCGACGACGACAGCGGTAAGACCGGTGCGCGCCCCCATCGCGATGCCGGCAGAAGCCTCGACATACGCTGCCGTCGGGGTCGTCCCCATGACAGCGCCGGCGAGCATGGAGAGAGAGTCTGCCATGAGTGCGCGGCCGATGCGCGGCATCTTACCATTGTGCATGAAGCCCGCCTGCTGCGCGAGGCCGATGAGGGTGCCTGCCGTATCAAAGAAAGCAACCAGGAAGAAGATGACAACGACCGCCCACATGGTAGGATCGGTCAGGATCGCTCCCATATTCGTTACGCCGACGCCGAAGGTCGGTGCCAGAGACGGTGCCATGGAAATGATGCTGTCCGGCGGTGCGATGATCCCTGTCGCAAGACCCGCAACGGCAGTGATGACGATGCCGTAGAAAATGGAGCCGGGGATTTTTCTCGCCATCAGGAGCGCGGTCACAAGGGTGCCGAAGATGGTGAGCCAGGTGGTCGGTACTTTGAAGGAACCGATGGAAATGATGGAGGCCGGATCGGCGATGACGATGCCGCCGCCCTGCAGGCCGACAAAGGAAATGAAAATACCGATACCGGCAGCCATCGCATATTTCAGATCCTGCGGGATCGCATCAATGATGATTTCACGAATCCTGAAAATGGAAACGACCGTGAAAAGGATGGAGGCGATGAAGACCCCTGCCATCGCCTGCTGCCATGGCATGCCCATGGCAAGGACGACGGAGTAGGTGAAGAAAGCATTGTCGCCAAGCCCCGGCGCGATGGAAATCGGGTAATTCGCAAGGAATCCCATGAGAAGGCAGCCAAAAATCGCCGAAAGCGCGGTGGCCGTAAAGACCGCCCCTGCGTCCATCCCGGCATCCCCCAGAATCTGGGGATTCACAAATAAAATATAGGCCATAGAGACAAAGGTCGTGAGGCCGGCCAGACATTCTCTCTTGACCGTCGTCTTGTTCTCGGTCAGATGAAACAGCCGGTCCAGCAGACCGTGAGATGTAGTATCAGACATTTTGGATGAATCAACCTCTCTTGGTAATGTAGTGAGTAAGTGGGTTGGGGATTTGAGGGCTAGCCTCAAGTGACTCATGATGAGAAATGGTGGTACGCCGCAAAATCGGCAGAGCCGATTTTCTTGGGCTATCTCCATTCCTCGTATCGTCATTTCGAGCAAAGTCGAGAAATCTTTGTTGCAGAACGGTATACACCGCATACGAGGCAACGGAAAAACGAAGCACCACGGCGTCGCTATATGCCAGCGCATGTGTGCCAATTACCACAGTGCAAGAAAGATCGAGGGCTACGCTCGGGATGACGATACGAGAAAAATCTATTTCCATGGAAAACGCAGGGATTAGGAATGACTGGTGACTGGTGACTGAAATGCCACCTTCGGGCATCGCCCCATTTCGTCATCCTGAGCGGCGAGAAACGTCGTATGTGAGATAACGAATGCCAGAACAGCTGCGACCTGAGTCGAAGGATCGCGGCGAAGCCGCCACCTTCATTCCTCATTCCTAATTCCTCATTCAAGCAAAGCCTTCATTCACAATCAAAGGACAGCGCGTCCCCATGGGCTAACCCTTAATGTGTTCTCGCGTATTCTTCGAGCTCAGCGATATAGATCGCTTTCTGTTCTTCGCTGATCCAGCTGGCTTCGAAGGAATTTCTGGCAAGCTGGACAACCTGTTCTTTGGTGAGGTCGAACTGGCGCGCCAGCTCATAATAGTTCTTGCTGATGTAGCCGCCGAAGTATGCCGGATCATCCGAATTGATGCAGATCTTCGCACCTTTTGTAAGAAGCTCTTTGATTTCCGGGCCCTTCATTTCCGGGCGAACGAAGGAATTCGACAGCGGGCAGGAGGTGAAGCCGATCTGATGCTTCACCGCATAGTCGACAAGGTCCGGATCTTCGACAATGTTTGTGCCATGATCGATACGTTCCACGCCGATGACTTCCAAGAGGTCACGGATATGCTCGATGGAGTCCTTCTGGTCGATATCCGCATGGGCCGTGAGACGCAGGCCGGCCTTTTCTGCTTCGACGAAGACAGGGAAGAATTTCATCGGAGGATTGTTGTGCTCATCCGAGTCGAGACCGACACCGATGAACATATCCTTGTACGGCAGGGCTTCTTCCAGCGTCTTTCTGGCAGACTCTCTGGAGAGGTCGCGCAGGAAACACATGATGAGGCGCGCATCAATGTTCATCGCTCTCGCATCGACCGTAGCACGGTAAAGGCCTTTGATGAAAGTTTCAAATGCGATGCCGCGGCTGGTGTGTGCCTGCGGGTCGAAGAAAATTTCTACATGACGGACATTCTCTTCCTTCGCATGTTTCAGATAGGCCATCGCCAGATCGTAGAAATCGTCTTCCGTCTGGAGCACATTCATCGCCGGATAGTACACCGCGAGGAAAGACGCCAGATCGTCATACTGGTAGGACTTTCTGACTTCTTCGATGGTGGACTGTCCGATATCCACATGATTCTTCTGGGCGAGCGCGAGCTTCAGCTCCGGTTCCAGACTTCCTTCGATGTGCAGGTGCAGCTCTGCCTTCGGCATACCCTGTACAAATTCCATAGTTACTTCGTTTGCCATGATGATTCCTCCTCAGCAAAAACAGCTTCTGATCGATACCATCAAAAAACCTGCCTCCGCATGAATGAATCATCCGCCGCAAAAGATACTGGCGTTTCAGCTCGCTAAGCTTTCACTTGTCGAGAAATTCACTCATGCAAAGACAGGGCTCTTTGCATGTATCATTTTATGATGTCATTATAGCATGAAACGGCAAGGTTTGCATAGAAAAAATAAATAAAAAATACGCTTGAAAATTTCAAGCGTATCCGGTGAAAAGGGCTCACGAGTTCAGCGCCTTCCACAAGGAAAGCAGCGAAGGCGGCGAGCCACCGTTTCCTAGGGAAACACTGATTCAATCGTTGTCAGATTTCATTCTTGGATTTTTATACAGAGCAAGGAATCATCTGACGCGAATAGCGAGCTATTTAAGGAGGATGATGACGAAGCTATGTATAAAAAAACATATGAAATTCGACTCTGCGATTTAATCAGCGTTTCCCTAGCCCTTATTCTCCTTCATCATCGTTTCGAGCTCTTCGAAGAATTTCGCTTTCATGCGATAACCGATGATGCGGCCTTTTTCTTCGCCGTCCTTATACAGGATAAAGGTCGGCACGCCGACGAGACCGAAGCCTTCCGTAAGCTCCTCCTGCTCATCGACTTCCATGCGCACCACCCGTATTTTCCCCGCGAAACGCTCTTCCAGTGCCTGCACGGCAGGTGCCATGACCTGGCAAGGGCGGCACCAGGCCGCCCAAAGCCACAGGAGCACATAGCCTTCCCCCTCTGCGACGAGACGGTCCATGTCTGCGGCGGAGTGAATGTCTTCGATCATACCGATTCTTCCTTTCTTTTATAGGATGGTCGATCCCCTGGAAAGGCTGATCCCATCCACAAACCACCAGCCCCTAGTCTCCAGCTCCCAGTATGCTGTATGCTTCTCTCATCATGCTTCCATTGTCTTCGACGATGACATCATGATGAACGAGGGACTCAAGGCGCGCCTGCATATCCGGTGCATGGAGGCGATGCGCGACTTCTTTTTCACAGCGGATGAGGATACCGCTTCGGAAAGGCGCACGGCTTTTCTGCCGCTCCAGGTCCTCTATGATCTGCTGGGCCACTGATTCCGCCGAAAGGATGCGGCCCTGTCCGTGACAAAGAGGGCATGTCTCATAGTAATTCTGCCAAAGACGATGGACCGTACGTTTTCTCGTCATCTCGACAAGGCCCAGCGAGGTCATGCCGCAGACGACGGTCTTCACACGGTCTTTCCGTACTTCTTCTTTCAAAAGCTCGACCAGACGGGCTTCCTGCGATTTTCTTTCCATATCGATGAAATCAATGAGGATGATGCCGCCGATCCCGCGCAGGCGGATCTGGCGGGCGATCTCTTTCACAGCGGACTGATTCAGAAGGAAAGCCAACTCCCCATGAGGCATATTCCCCTGAAAGGAGCCGGAATTCACATCGATCGCAGTCAGTGCTTCCGTGTAGTCGATGACGAGCGAGCCGCCGGAGGGGAGCGGTACTTCGCGATCGAAGAGTGCTTTCATCTGCTCATCGACATGAGAGGCATGGAAGAGCGGCTCCTTTCCTTCATAGCAGCGGATCTTTTCTGCAGGGAATCCTTCTCCTTCCGCAAGCTGCTTCAAACGCTGAAAGGTCGACCTGTCATCGGTGATCAGGCCTTCGACGTCCGGCGTCATGTAGTCACGCAGACTTTTCACCGCGAGGTCGCCGTCACGGTAGAGGAGCTTAGGTGCCTTCTCCACCTTGAAGCGACGGCTGACGATCTCTCCGACGGCAGAAAGCGCAGACAGATCGCGCCGAAGCTCTTCCGTCTCCGCCTTTTCTGCCGCGGTGCGCACGATGGCTCCCATACCGGAAGGACATATGTCGCGCGCCATTGCTCTGAGCGATGCGCGTTTCTCTTCGCTTCGGATCTTCTTGGAGATCCCGATATAGTTCGTTGCAAGGAGAGCCACCGCATATTTCCCCGCAAAGGAGATCTTCTCCGTCAGGAGCGGACCTTTCGTCTCTGTGCTGTCCTTCTCCACCTGCACAAGGACAGAGGCCCCCTCGGTATGCGGCTCTTTTGACAGGATATCTTTCGTGCGGAGGAATCCGTTCTTACCGATACCGATATCGATGAACATCCCATTGATCGAAGGCACGACATTCCGGATGACGCCCTTGTACACACGCCCCACCAGATCCGTTTCCTCTGCTTTTTCGACAGAAATGTCCGAAAGTACGCCCTCATCCAGGACAGCAAGCACCTTTTCCTCTTCCGTCACATGGAGCAGTATCTGTTTCATTTCTTTTTGACCCACGCATCAAAGACACCGGGATCAAAGGGCGTCTTTCTCTCCCCCTCTTCCTTCCGATACGTCCCGGTACGCGAGCAGATGAAGGCATCCGGCGTCCACGGAAGGCCGAAGGACTCGGCAAGCATCTTCCATACATCCTTAGGCTGCACCGTACCTGTATTGCTGCGGATGAGAGAGAAGGTGAGATACGCTCTTTCCCCCTCGATACGGACCTTCATCGGCTCCATGATCATCGGCTTTACATCCATCTCACGGACCTTTTTCGGCGTGACACGCTGGTAGATGAAGGAAGGAAGTGCATTGAAACGGGCTATCGCCTCTTTTGCCGCTTCGGCATCAGCCCCCTCCGTCACAGGACCTTCCATTTCATAAGCGTCTTCATTGAAAAAAGCTACGAATTTCGGCCATTCCTGTGCCGCTTCTTCGATGTGATAAATGGTCATGCCCTTTGGCATCTCGCGCTGCATACGCTCCTTCACTTCTTCGATCGGCATATCCTTTTCGAGTTTGATCTCCATATAGAGCGGATCCGCTGTGACCCCCACGGCCAGCGCCGAATCCAGGGAAATCTTCATATGTGGATTGAAACCTTCCGAGAAGGCGATCGGGATCCCTGAACGAACCACCACGCGCTCCATGGTACGCAGGTAGTCCAGATGTCCCAGGAAACGGATCTCTTCTCCTTTGGTAATCGCTAAAAACAGTCTCTTCATGACGTCTCCTCTTTTGCTAATGCCTAGGGAAACGCTGATTAAATCGCAGAGTCCGATTTGGCATGTATTTTCATGCAATGCTTCGTCATAACCCTCCTTAAATAGCTCGCTATTCGCG
>DLZS01000093.1:11223-14744 GCA_003447275.1 Dialister sp. | reverse complement strand
CCTTAAATAGCTCGCTATTCGCGGCGGCTTATTCCTCGCCTTGCATGAAAATACAAGAGCCAAGTCGGACAACGATTGAATCAGTGTTTCCCTAGAATGTATCTATGAAATTATACAATATTTGCGCGGGCAGGGAAAGGGGTTCAGGGTTAGCCCCTTGGGACGTGCCATTCCTTGATTGCGGATGAAAGCTCGGCCCGAATGAGGAATGAGAAAAGGTGGTGCCCGAAAATGGCATTTAAGTCACCAATCCCTAGTCACTAGTCACCAGTCACCAGTCACTAATCCCTGCATTCAAAATAGAAGAACTACCGCAAACGAAAAAGATTCCCACTTCGGTCGGAATGACGATACGGGAATACTGCCATGTTCAAACTCGCGGCGCTTCCCTTTTATTTTGCGCCTCCCCTTGAACCCATCAACCTGAACCCATCTCTCCAATAAAAAAACGGAATGACCCAAACGATCATTCCGCCTCCCCCTATTTCTTTTTCCCTACCATACACGATGGACAGATATCACTCAGGAAGCAAGTCTCGCAGGCAGGCTTCCTCGCCGTACACACGCGGCGGCCATGCCAGATGAGCCAGTGGTGTGCGTCAGACCAGTCCTCCTTCGGGATGGCCTTCATGAGCCTCTTCTCCACTTCCAGCGGCGTCTCACCGACAGCCAGCTTCAGGCGGTTCGCCACGCGAAAGACATGCGTATCGACCGCAATGGCAGGATATCCCCACGCGACGGAGCGGACAACATTTGCCGTCTTTCGTCCGACGCCGGGCAGCTTCACCAGCTGATCGAAATCCTGTGGCACTTCGCCGCCATAGTTTTCGATCAGCATGTGACACATGCCGAGCAGGTTCTTCGCCTTCGCTTTATAAAGACCGCAGTCCCGGATCTCATTTTCCAGCTCTTCCTGACTGAGCGCCCCCATCTTCTCCGGACTCGCCAGCCGCGGGAAAATGCGGCCGGTGATGACATTCACCCGCTTATCCGTACACTGCGCCGACAGGATCACCGCCACCAGCAACGTAAAAGGGCTGGTGAAGTGAAGCATCGTGCCATCGTCATGATATACCTCAGAGAGACGCTTCAGCTGTTCTTCTTTGATCTTTTTCGTAACCCGCATATGTTCACTTTCTTTCATCATTGACCATGAATGGGACAAGAGTAACTGGTGACTAGGGACTAGTGACTGGTGACTAGGGACTGGTGACTAGTCGCCAGAATCCGATTCAAGGTGTTATCATCCTGCAGAAGCATGGTACGAAACCTACTGCCTCAGCAAATACTCATGCGCCGAGAGTGCCGCCGCCGCGCCTTCCCCTGCGGCGATGACGACCTGCTTGTAGGGAGAGTCAGTCACATCCCCCGCGGCAAATAGGCCTGCTACATTCGTGCATCCACCCTTGTCTGTTATGATTTCTCCGGCTGCATTTTTTCTGACGTCCGCAGGAACGCACTGGTTATTCGGCAAACCTCCCGCCTCGACGAAGACCCCCTGCACCGAGAGCTCTCTTGTCACACCGTCAGCGCGATCCTTCACGACCAGCCCCGTGACTTTCTTCTCGCCTTTCACTTCTTCCGGTGTATACCCCAGAAGGATCTCTACATTGGAAAGCCCCTCAAGGCGACGTGCAATGATCTCCGAAGCACGGATGCGGCTTCGGACCACGAGGTAGACCTTGTTCGCCAGACGTGACAGCTCGATCGCAGCCTGCACCGCACTGTCTCCCCCGCCGACGACTGCCGTGTCTTTCTTCCGATAGAAAGGACCGTCGCAGGTCGCACAGTAGCTGACGCCACGGCCGGTATATTCCATTTCGCCAGGAATATCGAGTGTGCGGCTGCGTTTTCCTGCCGTCACGATCAGGGTTCTTCCCGTAAGCACCTTGCCATCATCAAGATGCACCAGAAAATGTCCCGCGCCGTCTTTTTCTGTGGAAAGAACGCCGGCAAAGACAAAGTCTACCGGATACTCTTTCGCATGGGCTTCCATCTTGTCTGCCAGCTCAAAACCGGAAATATGCGGCAGCCCCAGATAGTTCTCGATTTCTCCCGTGAGAAGCATCTGCCCACCGATGTCCGTCGATACGACCTGTACAGAAAGCTCCTTGCGCGCGGCATAGAGCGCTGCATTCAGCCCCGCCGGGCCTGCTCCGATAATGATCACATCTGTCATAGGTATCCTCCTTTTTCTCCATATCGAAATTTATCGTTATATAGATTATAGCGTAAACAAGAAGATTTGGCAAATGAAGGAAAGGTTCAGGGTTCAGGGTTGTGGTGGCGGCTTCGCCGCAAGTATATGAGGCGATGCCCGAGAGTGGTATTCAAGTCACAAGTCACTCGAGGTCCCTAATCCCTAACCACCAGTTACTCATGACTACAATGCCAGCTCATGGCATCGCCACTATATACTCCGCGGCGCTTCTCTATTTTTATGCGCCGCGCCAACCCCGTTGAACCTTCTGAACCTACAGAACCCGTTAAACCCTCATCCCTTCTCCGCCTGATGCACGACAAGCTGCGGGAAGGGGATATCGATCCCCGCTGCATCGAAGGCCTCCTTCACGCGGATGTAAAGGTCATTCTGCGCATCGAAGTATTTCGCACGTTCTACGGCAGCGCGGACATAGATGCGGATGGAGGAGTCAGCCATGCCGCTCACATAGATGGTGAGCTTTTCCTTATCAACCACATACGCATCCTCTGTGAATATCTTTTTGAGGAGCTCCACACAGGATTTCAGATCCGTGTCATAGCCGACATCGAAGGTCATCTCCAGATTTCTGGTATCATAGGCAGAAAAATTCTTGATGACGCTGCTCGTCAGAGAGGAATTCGGGATGACGATGCGCTGATTTCCCAGCGTCGAAAGCATGGTGTACATGATGCTGATCTCCGTCACTGTCCCCTGATTCGAAGCGACCTGGATGTAGTCGCCCACACGGAAGGGGCGGAAGATGAGGATGAAAATGCCGGAGGCTACATTGCCGATATTATCCTTGAGCCCAAGACCGATCGCCAGACCCACGCCGCCGAAAGCAGCCGCAAGAGTTCCTGTACCGACGCCTGCCGTTCCCAGCGCGACCAGTACGACGATGGCCAGACAGAAGAAGAAAATGATCTCTTCAATAAAGGTCTTTGCTGACGGATCCACGTCGCTCTTCTCCAAAATGTGCGCGACCGCGCGGCGGATGTAGCGGCAGATGATGTAGCCGATGATGAAAATGATGAGTGCTTCAAGGAAATCGATCCCGCGCGTCATGGCGAGTTCCTTCAGTCCATTCATGAAGCGGGTGGTGATGCTGAGCTCGTCTGTGACGACCTTCGTGACAACGCTGGGTTCCATAGGTATTCTCCTTTACTCTTGATCGCTGGTATAGTCTTTTTTTCATTGTACCACAATTTTAGGATCCTAGGGATTATGGATTGGGAATGAGGAGCGCCGAGCGACCAGTGACTTGAATACTGCCTTCGGACATCGCCCCGTTTCGTCATCCTGAGCGGCGAGAAACGTC
>DLZS01000093.1:4314-10984 GCA_003447275.1 Dialister sp. | reverse complement strand
AGATAACGAATGCCAGAACAGCTGCGACCTCGTCATCGATCGCAGCGAAGCCGCCACCTCCATTCCTAATTCCTAATTCCTCACTCGAAGCAGCGCTTTCATCCGTAATCAGGGGCCGCCCCGCCCCACTGGCTGCCCCTGCCCCCTTTTCCCTTGTCATTCTCCCCCAAATAGTCTATGATGGTATTCAACTCTCATCCATCGTAACAGTTTTTAGGAGGACTCTTATGATGAGGAAAAATGGCGCCGCCATGGCGGCTTTGGCAGAGGCCTTTCCACTGACACTCCCCATTTTCGCGGGATTCTGGTTTCTCGCCTTTGCCTACGGTTTCTATATGAATACGCTCGGCTTCTCCTGGGTCTATCCCATGGCGATGGCCGCGATCATTTTCGGCGGCTCTTTGGAATTCGTCACGATCTCCATGCTGCTTTCTTCCTTTGCCCCGATCGAGACATTCGTCGTCGCCTTCACCGTACAGGCACGTCACCTCTTCTACGGGATCCCGATGCTGGAGAAATACGCCGGCACCGGCTGGAAGAAGCCCTTCCTTATTTATATGCTGTGTGATGAGACATTCGTGCTGAACTACTCTGCCACCATCCCCTACTCGATCGACAAAGGCTGGTTCTACTTCTGGGTCTCTCTCTTAAATTTCCTGTACTGGTGCTCGGGTGCAGCGATCGGCGGTCTCTTAGGCGGCCTTATTTCCTTTGATACGAAAGGTCTTTCTTTCGTCATGACGACCATGTTCCTCGTTATCTTCCTGGAGCAGTGGATGAAAGAGAAGAAGCACCACACGGCCCTCATCGGACTCTCTTCTTCCATCGGCAGCCTTCTTCTTTTCGGAAAAGAGAATTTCATCTTGCCCGCCATGGGTCTCATGCTCCTCATCATGACACTGTATCGTAAGCCATTGGAAAAGAAAGGAGGCTTCTGATGAGCCCGCTTCCCTTCTGGCAGCAGTGCGTCATCATCGCACTCTGCTCTCTCGCCTCCATGCTTTCTCGCTCCCTTCCTTTTCTCCTTTTTAAACCCGGGGCATCTCTTCCCTCCTACATCCGTTATCTGGGAAAAGCGCTGCCGTCTGCGGTCTTCGCACTCCTTATCGTGTACTGCCTGAAGGATGTTTCTTTGCTGCGGGGAAATCACGGTATCCCGGAAGCCATCGCCCTCCTTGTGACCACGCTGCTCCACCTCTGGAAACGGAAGATGATGCTCTCCATGGCCGCCGGCACGATCCTTTACATGGGACTTGTACAGTATGTGTTTCCTTGAAGGGGGCTGAGACTACCTCCTGGGCATCGCCCCATGTACCTTGGTGTCTCTTTAGCCCCCCTGTCATGCAAAAAGCGCCTCGATTCTTTCGAATCGAGGCGCTTTCATTTTGGTGACCGGTATGGGATTCGAACCCATACTCTCTGCGCTGAGAACGCAGCGTCTTAACCGTTTGACTAACCGGCCATGTGCAAGTAATTATACACGACACGGGTATAAATTGCAAGAGGGAAAAAAGAAAAAATACAGAAATATCTGCCTCCGGGGAAACGCGAGATCCCATCAAGTCATGATTGGATCCGTATTCACCCGGAGGCCTCATGGATTCATGACGAAAGGATCCTGCGGGAAGCGGCGCAGGACCTGTAAATCGGGCATTCTTTTACGCTTCTCTCTTCTTATCCGCTTTATTTTTTTCATACAGGACAAGAAGCCCCTTCAGTGTCAGCATCGGATCTACGATGTCGATGGTCTTCGAAGACTTCGCGATGAGAGTGGCAAGACCGCCGGTCGCAATGACCTTGACATTTTTCTCATTCAGTTCCTCTTTGATGCGGTTCACGATCTCATCGATCTGTCCGACGAAACCGTAATAGATCCCTGCCTGCATCGCGGAAACGGTATTTCGGCAAATGATGCTCGGCGTCTTGACCAGCTCGATGCGCGGAAGCTTCGAAGCTCTCTGGAAAAGAGCTTCCATTGAGATCCCGATGCCCGGTGCGACAGCACCGCCCAGATAGTTGCCCTTGGTATCTAAGACGCAGAACGTGGTCGCAGTACCCATGTCGATGATGATCAGCGGGCATTTGTACTCATCCACGGCAGCTACGGCATTCACGATACGGTCAGCCCCAAGCTCTTTCGGGTTATCATAGAGGATATTCAGCCCTGTCTTGATGCCAGGCCCCACAAGGATCGGCTTAGTATGGAAGTAGCGCTGAGACATCGTTTCCAGAATAGGAATGATCGGGGGGACGACAGTAGAAATGATGATATCTTCTACCTCTTTGAAGCTGAGACCAGTCAGTTGGAAAAGATTGCCCAGCAGTGCAGCGTATCCATCCGCGGTCTGCAGGGTATCAGTCGCTACCCTCCAGTGACGGATCAATTTTCTATCCTTATATACACCACAGACGATATTCGTATTTCCTACATCAAAAGCAAGAAGCATGTGCATCTCCTCCAAGTGAATGGCGCATAGCCAATAATTTCAAGGGGTATTCTTGTCCTTCTGAAATCTTCCCCCTTGTTACCATGTGTATAATGCAACAAAGTTTCCATTCTGTCAAGGGAAAAATGATTATTCTGATATGAATGAAAAATCCCATGCAGAAAGAGTTATGAATAAAAAAGGTGGGATGAAAGATACGAAGGGATGCTTGGCTGGCAGCAAGAAGGTTCGATACCAAGTCCAAAATAAAACGTCTCACCTCAAAATGAGATGAAACGTTTTTAAGGAGACACTGCTTCTCAGGTGAGATCAATACGTCTCTACACGCTCAATGCTCCAAGGACGGATAGAATCCTGCCTGATGCAGCGCCTGACGGATGCGGGTACCGGCAAGGACACCCAGAATGACTTTGATGAGATCAAAGGCGATGAAGGGGAAGACCGTCATGGTGAGCGCCGTCCACAGCGGCATGTCTTTGTCAAGGCCGTACTGGAAATAACCCATGAACCATACCGTCCCCAATGCATAACAGCAGACAAGACCGGCCAGTGCACAGGCGATCTGGCGCACGAAGTTCCCCTTCTGTGCCAGGCGGAAGCCCGAGAGCCAGGCCATGACAACGAAGCCCAGATAGTAGCCGCCGACCGGAGAAAGGAAGATTCCGATACCAGCCTTCCCCATGGTAAGGATCGGGATGCCAAGCATCCCAAGGAGAAGCCATAGTCCGATGGAGATCGCGCCCCACTTCCGTCCCAGTACACCGCCGGCCAGCGCACAGACGAAGCTCTGCAGCGTGATCGGCACGGCACCGATGGGAAATGTAAACTGCGACAGGATCGCCATAATGCCCGCAAATAAAGCGGCACTGATCATATCATGCATATGTCCTTTTTCCAAAGGAAAGACCTTCTTTCGTGAATGAGGAATAAGGGTTCAGGGTTCAGCGGGTTCAACGGGGGTGGTGCGGCGCATAAAAACCAGAAGCGCCGCAGAATTTTGATAGTGCTTCGCGCCGTCGTCATTTCGAGCGTAGCCGAGAAATCTCTATTGCAGTAAGCTCATTGCCTGATGTGAGACAGCACCAAGACACCATTTTTCCTCAGCACATACACGCTGATTTTCTGCAGTGCAGTAAAGATCCCTCGGCTACGCTCGGGATGACGATGCCAGAGAACCCCAGTCACTAGTTACCAGTCACTCCTAATCCCTAGCCACTCCCGCTCCCCAGCCACTCATCCCTGCTTTCAAACTTGTGGTGGCGGCTCAGCCGCAAATAGAAAAAGGAACGATACGAGAATGCCACTATTTCTGAATTCGCGGCGCTCCCATATTATTTTGCGCCGCCCCTCGTTGAACCCATTGACCCTTCAGAACCCGTTTGTTTTTCACCACTTACCTGCCAACCGCACTTATCGTTTCGGGAGCGGCGCATCGATCGGGCGGATGGAGACATCGCCTGCGATGACGCGCTCGACCTTTTCACCGGTATCGACAAGGAGACAGCCATCCTTATCGATGTCGACCGCCTTGCCGGTATAGTTTTCCTCGCCCATGATGACGCGGACATCCTGACCTAAGGTGATGGAGAGCGCTTTCCAGTCCTCAAGCACCTTGTCAAATCCCTGTGTCTGTGCGATCTCGTACTCCTTCTCCAGCTCCGCCAGAATGGCAGCAAGGAGATCCTTACGGGAAACATCGATCCCCTCTGCTAGGAAAGAGGTGGCACTTTCACGGAAGAGCTCCGGGAATTCGCTTTTCTTCATCCCTGTATTGATACCGGCACCGATGATGATGTAGTCGATCTTTTCCATGGAGGCAGACATTTCCGTCAGGATGCCGACCAGCTTCTTGCCGTGATAAAGAATATCATTCGGCCACTTGATGCCCGCATCCTGAAGCCCCAGACGGCGGATCCCACGGCAGACACCCACGGCTGCCATCAGCGTACATTTGGACGCTTCCAGCGGGAAGAATTTCGGACGGAGAATCAGCGTAAACCAGATCCCTTTCGCAAAGGGGCAGTAGAAGGAGCGCGTGAGACGTCCGCGGCCGCCCGTCTGTTCCTCCGCTACGACGATGGTCCCCTCTTCTGCGCCCTCGCGCGCGATCTTCTTCGCTTCTTCATTCGTCGATGTGGTGCTAGAGAGATAGACCACGTGACGGCCAAAGGTCTCCGTGTGCAGCGCGCTATCGATTTCCAGCGGTGTCAAAAGATTGGGCGCATAGATCAGTCGATAGCCCTTGCGCGTGCTGGACTCGAAAATATAACCGCGTTCTTTTAAAATATTGATGTGCTTCCAGATGGCCGTCCGCGACACATGCAGATCCCGGGAGATCTGCTCGCCGGAGATAAACTGACCATTGGCTTTGCGGAAATAATCCAGAATTTCGTTTCGCATAGAAATGCCCCCTATACAGGAAATGTTTAGTTTACTATTTTTCCTTATTATAATCAGTTGTAAACCATTGGTCAACTATTTTATAAAGCAGGATTGACATTAGAAACAGGTTCAGGGTTAGCCCTTGAGGCGTCCCGCCCCTTGATTACGTTTGAAAGCCTCTCGCTTGCTCTAGTTAGGAGTGAGGAGTTAGGAGTGGTGGTGCGGCGCATAAATATATGGAAGCGCCGCGGAATTTTGATAGTGCTTCGCGCCGTCGTCATCGGAAGCGTTGGCGAGAGATCTTTCTTGCAGAACGGTCAGCGTGCCAACTGCGCTATTTCAGTCACCGCTTGCTCCTAATCCCTAGTCACTAATCCCTAGTCACTAGTCACCAGGAATAAGAAAAGGCTAAGCCATCCCATGATAGCTTAGCCTTTTCTCGTTATTTCGTTTTTCCTTCCATCTGTTTGAATGCTTCCTGCATCTTGATATTCCGGATCACTTTCTGCCCATCCTCGCTTCGAAGGTACGTCAGCGTAGTCTTCGGTACCATGCGATAAACGGTCTCCCAGTCATCTGCCGCGAGAGCGCGGCGCACCGAAGAGGCGGAAACGATCTGATCGCCCTTCTGCTCTCTGGGAATGACTTTGAGCTCGATCCCGTTTTCAGCGAAGACCTCACACATTGCCTGATTGTAGGCCAGCGTGGTCTTGTCGGTCGGTTCTTCGCCCACGAAGCGTACGGTGATATTCAGCGCAGGTGCGATGCGGGTAGCAAAGATGGTCGCATCCAGTTTCGTCTGCGCAGCGAGCTCATCCGTGCCTTTGATGAAGTAGGTCGGGAAGGTCGCATTGGAAATGATGAAATCCCCGCCGGAAATGACTTCGACACCCTTCATATCCTTCACGCCCTGCTTGATGAGAGTGAATCGGTTCGAGAAGGGGAAGACGCTCCTATCTTCCTGCACGGCAAAGATGATGACTTCATCACAGTTGTTATGCGCGTACTCGACAAGGCTTCTGTGTCCCAAGGTGAAAGGATTGCAGTTCATGACGATCGCACCACGGTTCTTCCCCTCCCCGCTGCCCAGAAAGGTACGCACGCGCGCGAGATAGTCCTCGAGTGTATCTGTACCTGACTCTAAAAGCGCTGCATACGGCTCAGCGACAGCCACGCATTTGAAGCCCATGTGTTCAAAGACCGGTACATTCTTCGGCTTTGTGAAGATCTGATTTCCATTGATCCCGCGGCGGTTGGATTCCCCCTGCAGATTCCTGATGATGCGGTGAGTCAGACCTTTTCGCTGATAATCGCTGCTGATCGCAATATCTCGCATGACGCGCCCGCCGAGCGAACCGGTGCCGATGAGCTTGCCATCATCAAAAAGTCCCATGGTATAGTCAATGATCCCCGTAAAAGTCAGATCAAAGCCTTTCAGGAATTCGACAACTTTTGCTTTTTCTTCAGGATCGGTCAGGAATATTTCACGTTCGGTAATCATATTGAGGTCCTCCTATAGGAAATCGCAGCCATGCCGCTCTTGGGAAGTGCGGATCGCATCGCAGAATTCGATGGGATCCGCACTTCCTTGGAAATAGTCTTCTGTTTCGTGCTCTCATTATAACATATGCGTGTTCATGTGTATAACATTTTTAGATAAATTTATCTATTTTTGATATTGGTAGCGCGGCACATGGTCTTGGGGCATGGTTGACCCATAAGGCGAGAAGCCCTTTGATCCGGTTTGAAAGCTCTCTCAAATGAGTAATGTTATTAAGGTAAGGAAATTGTTAGCGCCGTAATGACTTGCTTCCCCCTTCGGGGGAAGTGCCGAAGGCAAT
>DLZS01000093.1:0-4053 GCA_003447275.1 Dialister sp. | reverse complement strand
AGCTCCCCCGATGGGGAGCCAAGAATGTTCTGCCGCTTAACTTAATAGCATTGCTCAAATGAGAGATCAGAAATCGTGGTGCGCTGCGAGTATCTATGGGATGCCCGCAGATATCATAGTCGTGCCTCTGGCCTCTTAGACCAATATAAAACGGTTACACCGCTAATTGCGATGTAACCGTTTCATGACTATGTTTAATTTCCGATCTTCTTTGCCATCCACTCCATGGCTTCGCCAAGGATGTAGAGGGAGCCGCAGATGATGACGACATCGCCATCTTTGGCTTCTTTCTGTGCCGCATCCAGTGCTTTCGTGACAGACGGCTCTGCCGTATGCACGGCTGCGATCTTCTGCTCATCGATCATGGCAGCGATCTCTTCCGGTTTTCTGGTGCGCGGTGTCGGTGCTTCCGTCAGGAATACACGGTCACCCTTGCGGATGAGGAGCTGGATGACGGTCTCCGTATCCTTGTCCTGAAGAGAAGTGAAGACGAGGACGCGGCGCTTGTCCGGGTACTGTTCCTCGATCGCTTCCTTCAGTGCTTCAGCACCCGCCGGATTGTGTGCGCCGTCCATGACGAACGGGATACCGCCCAGATCATGGATCTCAAAGCGGCCCTTCCACTGGGCACGTGCAAGACCTTCACGCAGGTCATTCTCATTGACTCTCTCATCCTGCTTCATGATGAGCGTGAGCGCCATGGTCGCGACAGCCGCATTGACTGCCTGATGCGCGCCGACGAAGGGCACGAAGAGGAGACAGTTTTCGAGTTCCTTTGGCATGTCCTTGCGCTTGACGACGACGACCTGTCCATGACCGTACTTACTGCGGGTATCGATCTCAAAGTCTCTTCCATAGAAATAAAGGCGCGCTTTCTTATCATGCGCTTCTTTTTTCAGCTGCTTCAGCGGTACATGCTGGGCTGCGGTGACGACAGGGATGCCCTCTTTGATGATACCGGCCTTCTGATGTGCGATCTCCTCCAGATTCTTGCCGAGGTATTTCTCGTGGTCCATCGCTACATTCGTGATGACGGAAACGACCGGGATGATGACATTCGTAGAGTCGTAGAGCCCGCCCATACCGACCTCCATGACAGCGTAGTCGGCTTTCTGTTCTTTGAAATACCAGAACGCCATAGCCGTCAGGAGTTCAAATTCCGTCGGAGCTTCGACGCCGTCAGCGATGGCTTTTTCTGCGGCTTCGCGGACGACGGTCGCAGCCTTCGCGAAGTCTTCCTTCGGAATATCATGGCCTGCGATGTGGATGCGCTCGGTGTAATCGATGAGATGCGGGGAAATGTAGCGACCGACTTTGAGTGTCGCATTTTCCAGCACACTGGTGATCATAGCCACCACGCTGCCCTTGCCGTTCGTACCAGTGACATGGATGACTTTGTAAGCCTTTTCCGGATGATCCAGACGTTCAAGGATGGCTTCGATGCGTTCGAGGCCCGGCTTGATCCCGAAGGATGCCGCCGCTTCCAGATAGGCGATAGATTCTTCGTAATTCATGATTTCTCCTTACTATAGTTAGCTGCTCGCTGCAAGCAGCAGGCAGGTAGCGGATGCCCTCTGCCTGCTGCACGCAGCCAACGGTCTTTTAGCCAAGCTTTTCCAGGAACTGCAGACGTTCGTCCAAAGACTTCATCTTTTCTTCAAAGGTCGCCAGCTTTTCCTTTTCCTTCGCTACGACAGCTTCCGGTGCCTTGGCGAGGAAGCCCTGATTGGAAAGTTTGCCGGACGTGCGGGCGATATCTTTGGCCAGAGCATCTTTCGCCTTCTGGATCTTTTCCTTTTCCTTCGCCGTGTCGATAAGGCCTTTGAGCTCGAGGTAGACTTCAAGACCTGTGACGACAGCCGCATTTGCATTTTCTGGCTTTGCCGCATCAGCCGCGAGGAGCTTCATGCCTTCGACATGACCGAGTTTTTCGAAGTATTCCTTATTGTTTTCAAGGCAGGCTTTGAGGTCATCACGAAGGACAGCGATCTGGATATGGCAGGCTTTATTCGGGGTGACACCCGCTTCAGCGCGCATGTTACGGACCGCCTTGATGCAGTCCATGATGCGATCGAACTGTTCTGCTTCGATCGGGAAACGGAGCGCCTCGTCCGCCTTCGGCCACGGAGCTCTTGCCAGCGTTTCGCCTTCATGCGGCAGATGCTGCCAGAGGTGTTCCGTGATGAATGGCATGAACGGATGGAGCAGTGCCAGCATGCGGGTCAGGGTGTACACGAGGACATACTGGGTGACTTTTCTATCCGTATTGTGCTGGCCATAGAGACGACCCTTCGCCGTTTCGATGTACCAGTCACAGAAATAGTTCCATGCGAAGTTGTAGATGCTGTCTGCCGCTTCACCGAGTTCATACTTGTCAAGGTTCGTGCCTACATAGTCTTCGGTGTAGGCGAGACGGTCGAGGATCCACTTGTCTGCCAGCGTCAGCTGTTCCTTGGTCGGGACGAAATCCTTGTCATAGTCATCCAGGTTCATCAGGGTGAACTTGGTCGCATTCCAGAGCTTGTTGGCGAAGTTTCTATTTCCTTCGACACGTTCATAGTAGAAGCGCATATCATTGCCCGGGGTGTTGCCGGTCACCAGAGTGAAGCGGAGCGCATCAGCGCCGTACTTTTCGATGACTTCAAGAGGATCGATACCGTTACCGAGGGATTTGGACATCTTGCGGCCCTGAGAGTCGCGAACAAGGCCGTGGATGAAGACGTATTTGAATGGGATCTCCTTCATGAATTCCATGGACATGAACATCATGCGAGCTACCCAGAAGAAGATGATGTCGTAGCCGGTGACCATGGTGGAGGTCGGATACCACTGCTTCAGCGTCGGTGTCTGATCCGGCCAGCCCATCGTGGAGAATGGCCAAAGCGCGGAGGAGAACCAGGTATCAAGGACGTCCGGATCCTGATGGATATGCTGGCTGTGACACTTCGGGCATTCTGTGAGGTCGGTGCGGGATGCAGAGACAGCGCCGCAGTCATCGCAGTACCAGACCGGGATACGATGCCCCCACCAAAGCTGGCGGGAAATGCACCAGTCATGGATGTTCGACAGCCACTGGATATATGTTTTCGAGAAACGTTCCGGGACGAACTTGGTCTTACCGGAGGTGACAGCTTCCATAGCAGGACCGGCAAGCGGTTTCATCTTGACGAACCACTGCTTGGTGGTCATCGGTTCGACGACGGTCTTGCAGCGGGAGCAGTGACCGACCGCATGCTTTGTTTCTTCGATCTTGACGAGAAGACCGGCTTCCTTGAGATCAGCAATGATGGCTTTTCTCGCTTCGTAGCGATCCATGCCGACATACTTGCCTGCCTTTTCATTCATCGTGCCATCTTTGTTCATGATGACGATGGTCTCGAGCTGATGTCTCTGGCCGACCTCAAAGTCATTCGGGTCATGCGCCGGTGTAATCTTTACGCAGCCGGTACCATAAGCCATGTCAACATATTCATCGGCAATGATCGGGATCTCACGGCCGGTGCCGGGAAGTGCGACCTTCTTGCCGACGAGATCCTTGTAGCGTTCATCTTCCGGATTCACAGCGACAGCGGTATCGCCCGGGATGGTTTCCGGACGGGTGGTCGCGATCTGGATGTATTTTCCCTCTTCGCCAGCGATCGGGTAATTGAAGTACCAGAGATGTCCGACTTCATCTTCATGTTCGACTTCGATGTCGGAGAGTGCTGTCTGGCAGCGCGGGCACCAGTTCGTGATGCGGAAGCCCTGATAGATCAGGCCTTTTTCATAGAGGGAAACGAAAACCTCACGAACGGCACGCGCACAGATATCATCCATGGTGAAGCGTTCACGGGACCAGTCGCAGGAAGAGCCGAGGCGGCGGATCTGCAGACCGATGCGGTTGCCGAATTTTTCCTTCCACTGCCATACACGTTCCAGGAATTTTTCACGGCCGAGGTCATATTTATTGAGACCTTCTTCAGCGATCTGCTTTTCGACCTTGACCTGCGTTGCGATGCCGGCATGATCTTTGCCCGGCAGCCACAGGACATTGTAGCCCTGCATTCTCTTGTA
>DLZS01000081.1:28656-74039 GCA_003447275.1 Dialister sp. | reverse complement strand
AGGGAATATCTGTTACTTTAGCAATAAATGAGAGAAAAAGCAAGAAAAAGTCGCACATGTAAAAAAGACGAGGAAGGGCATTCAGGCTCTGTGTGGCATCTTCGTATCCCTGTCATCGACAGCAAGCAAAAAAAGTGACCCTCTTTTCGAAAAAGGGGCACTTCCATCACAAAAGCGCAGCAGAGTTTTATAAGTATCCATGGAAGCATTCCCTGCAATCTGGTACCAGCGCATTTCACGGTTCATGTCGTACAAGTACGGCTAAACTTCGCTCTAGAGTTTGCCCGCGAGGCGAATCCTGCATGAGATCTTTTGACCGGCTGCGTCTTTATATGATTTGTGTTTCTTACGCTCTCCGGCGGCTAGCACGCTTTCGAGCGAGAGAAGGAAAATCGGATCCGCCGTCTGCCCTCTCTGCGCTCCTTCCCTATAGGTCTGTGCACGAAGGAGTGCGGAGGGAGCTTTGGGCTCCCGGGAAGATTTCCCTCTCCGAGAAATACCATCGTAGAAATTCAAGATTTTACACGGTTTTCTTTTCATAAAATAAAAAATCTGAACATTCTACGATTGAGTCCGTGTTTCCTTAATTTCGCTCGGGATGATAGCCAGGGAGTGTATTTGCGGGGACACAAAGTTCCAGATCATAGTCGCGCAAGGGATCAATGTTGCTGGCGACTGCACGCTGGTAGTCTCTCATGGAGGCTCTGGAGTGCATCGACTGATAATCCCCATATTCTGCCGCATCACAGTACCTTTCGATCGCTCTCACGCGGGCATGGATCTCATCCATCAGCTCGGTGTAGCGGATTTCGTCCGGCTCAATGGTACCAAGGCCATTTTGCTCCGAATAAGCACGCCATTGGATCATACTTTCATACTCTGCGACAAGTCGTGCATTCGTCATCGTCCAAGGCTGCGTGCGGTTGTCGAACCAGTCCGGGCGAGCAGAGAGTTCATCCGGCGGCCATGGATCGAGCGTGCCTGCAAAGGCAGTGGGTTTCGTGCCATCCGGACTTTCTAGCCGTTTCACACCATACTTTTCCGCTTCGCATTCGCTTTTCTTCTGTTTCTCGCTCTTTGGCTGGGACTGTTTCACCGGTTTCTTTTTAGCAGAAGAACCAAGAACACTTCCGATGGCTTTATCCGTTGCTTTGCCCGCGATGTCTCCCCAGCCGAATGCCTCTGCTTCTCCGGTAAGGGCGAAAAGTAGGGCAGCGATGAGCCCGATAGCTAGAATAGATTTCTTTTTCATCATGACCGCCTCCTTTGAAGCTATAACAGCATTATAACATAAGTATATAGGAAATCCAAACAATTCAGAATGACGATACGGGAAGACGGATTCTCCCCTGTCCATTTTTCGCATAGATGCGTTGGCTCAGTCCCCACTTGTTCTTACAGCGGCCATCTCACGGACGTCCTTTCCGTCCGCTCAGGATGACGGTGCACCTTTGGAGCCCTTCTCCGCAGGACTACGCGTTTCAACAAAAAAGAGAAGCCTCGCGGCTTCTCTTTTCGCTTGCTTATTATTTGACGACGATATTGACGATTCTCTTCGGTACGACGATGACTTTCACAATGGTCTTGCCTTCGGTGAATTTCTGGATTTCCGGAAGAGCCTGGGCTTTTTCGCCGATTTCTTCGCGCGCCATAGCGACCGGGACGGAGATTGTCGCGCGGACCTTGCCATTGACCTGGACAGCGAGTTCAACTTCATCGACGACGAGGGCAGATTCATCGCAAGCAGGCCAAGCAGCCAAATGGATGCTTTCTTCCTTCTGTCCTGCACTCTGCCAGAGTTCTTCGGTCATATGCGGAACGAATGGCGCGAGGAGGATGAGGAGGTTTCTGACGAGCTCGCCGGAAAGGCTTGCTTCGATGGTATCATGGGATTCGATGAAGCGGTACATATCGTTTACGAGTTCCATGATGGCAGAAATCGCAGTATTGAAAGCAAATTTCCCATCCAGATCTTCGGTGACTTTCTTGATGGTCTGGTGCAGTTTTCTTCTGAGAGCGAATTCATCAGAGGAGAGTTTGCCTTTTTCTTCAGTCTGGATGTCTTCGTATTTGCCGACAATGTTCCAGACGCGTTTCAGGAAACGGTAGGAGCCTTCGACGCCCTGATCGGACCATTCGAGGTCTTTTTCCGGCGGAGCGGCAAAGAGGATGAAGAGGCGGGCAGTGTCCGCGCCGTATTTCCCGACAATTTCTTCCGGGGAAACGACGTTGCCGACGGATTTACTCATCTTGCCGCCATCTTTCAGGACCATGCCCTGACAGAGCAGGTTCGTGAATGGTTCCGGATAGTCGACCATGCCTTCATCCTGAAGGACTTTCATGAAGAAGCGGGAATACAGCAGGTGAAGGATGGCGTGTTCGATGCCGCCGATGTACTGGTCGACGGGCATCCAGTAGTTTGCCTTATCCTTTGCGAATGGTTCTTCGGTATTGTGCGGGTCGCAGTAACGCAGGAAGTACCAGGAAGAATCGATGAAGGTATCCATCGTGTCGGTTTCTCTCGTAGCATCCGCACCGCACTGTGGACATTTGCAGTGAAGGAAGGCTTCACTGGTTTCGAGCGGAGAGGTCGCACCTGCGACAAAGTTGACGTCTTCCGGCAGCTTGACCGGGAGATCTTTTTCCGGAACAAGGACATTGCCGCAATGCGGGCAGTGAATGATCGGGATCGGGCAGCCCCAGTAGCGCTGGCGGGAAATCAGCCAGTCACGCAGACGGTAGTTCACTTTGCCTTCGCCGATGCCCATATCTTCGAATTTCTTGGTGATGGCTTCACGGGCTTCTCCGGATTTCAGACCATCAAATTCCGCAGAGTTCACAAGGACGCCGTCAGCATCATAGGCTTTATCCATCTCGGCAAGAGAAAGAGAGCCGGCTTTATTCTGGACGACGAGTTTCATTGGGAGGCTGTATTTCTTAGCGAAATCCCAGTCGCGCTGGTCGTGGGTCGGTACAGCCATGACGGCACCGGTGCCGTATTCGTAGAGGACGTAGTTCGCGATCCAGATCGGCACGCGTTCGCCGGTCAGCGGATGGATCGCATAACTGCCGGTAAACATGCCGAGCTTCGGTGCATCTTCCGCGGTGCGGACGATGTCGTTTTCATTTCTCATCTTTTCGATAAATGCTTCGAGTTTTGCTTTTTCCGGGTTATTCGCGATGAGTTTTTCGACGAGCGGGTGTTCCGGAGCAAGGACCATGTAGGTGACACCGTAGACGGTGTCAACACGGGTGGTATAGACCGGAATCTGATCATCCATGCCTTCAACCTTGAAGGAGAACTGGGTACCAGTGGATCGACCGATCCAGTTTCTCTGCATGGTCTTGACGCGTTCCGGCCAGCCGGGCATATGGTCGAGATCCGCAAGGAGGCGGTCTGCATAGTCGGTGATCTTCAGGAACCACTGAGAGAGGTCTTTCTTGACGACTTCATTCTTGCAGCGCCAGCAACGTCCTTCTTCGACCTGTTCATTTGCAAGGACGGTGTGGCAACTTTCGCACCAGTTGACCTTTGCTTCCTTCTTATAAGCGAGACCTCTCTTGTAGAAGATCTCGAAGAGCTTCTGTGTGTGCTTGTAGTAATCTTCACGGCAGGTCAGGACTTTTCTGTCCCAATCATAGGAAAGGCCAAGTTCTTTCTGCTGACGGGTCATGTTGTCGATGTTGGAATAGGTCCATTCCGCCGGTGGAATGCCGTGCTTGATAGCCGCATTTTCGGCCGGCATGCCGAAGGCATCAAAGCCCATCGGATGAATGACATTGAATCCCTGCATCGTCTTGAAACGAGCGACAACATCACCAATGGAGTAGTTTCTGACATGCCCCATATGGAGATTGCCAGACGGGTACGGGAACATTTCCAGTACATAGTATTTCTTTCTGCTCGGGTCAGAATGAGTTTCAAATGCTTTGGTGTCCTCCCAGATTTTCTGCCATTTCTTTTCGATCTGCTGAGGTACGTACTTTTCGTGCATAGTTTCACCTTCCAAATTTTTCGTTACTGTCGACATTTTTGATAAAACAGTTCTTTCTATTATAGAGCCTGCCGTGGGTAGCGTCAAATAGATTTTCGTTTGTCAAGAGGGTTGATTTCCGTGATTCAAACCAACAGTTGTTAGTTGATAATAGATAATACTTGACATTGTTTGTTTTTCATGCTTTTAAAGAAATTCAAATTCAGTCCGATCCTGCAATTAAAACGATGCGTTCTTTTTCTAAATATATCTTCTAACCAGCTATAAGGACAACGTAAAAAAGGATGCGGCAAAATGCTTGTGCATTTTGCCGCATCCTTTTAAGCGATATTTCCTTCTTTTATCTTATGATCTGCAGGAGCTCCTCAAGGCTCTTTTTCCCAAAATACGTCTTCCCATCCATGATCAGGCAGGGGACGCTCATAATGTTGTATTTCTTCTGCATGTCCGGATAGTGCGCGAGATCATACACATCGACAGAGACATGGTCATTATCTGCAGCGATCCGTTCGGCAGCGGCAACGAGATCAGGACACATGGTACAAGAGAGAGAAACCGCAATATCTATGTGAATATCGCGAGAAATCCCTTCTATGCGCTGCTGCAGGGTTTCTCCCACATCCTGCCCGGGACCTGCCGCATTGTAGAGTGCCAGAATAAAGGAATTAAATTCATGCCCGCCGGGAACACCGTGAAAACGGAGTCCCAGATCCTTTCCTTCCGCGCTGCAGATAGAAATGGTAACATCCGGATTCCCCTCTCTCACCACTTCATAGGAAAGTGTATCTGAAAGGCTGGCAAGTTCCCGTACCAGACCTTCTGCTTCGTCTGCAAGCAGAGTGCCGTCACTCGATACTCTAAGGAGGAGAGGCTTCTCAAAACGAGCAAGGACCGGCGATAAAGCTTCACGCATCGCATCATCAAGAAAAGCTCCTGCCACAGCTTTGGAAGCCGTCTTTTCCTCTTTGACGACTTTCTTTCGCGCATAGGTACGACGAAGGCCGAGACGTCGATACAGATTTCCCAGATACCGTTCCAGCGAAGTAGCAGCGACCGCACCATCGCTGACAGCTGTCACGACCTGACGGAGCTGCTTCACACAGATATCGCCCGCTGCATATACACCGGGCAGATTCGTCTGCTGCTCACGATCTGTCACCACGTAGCCTGCAGGATCCAGCTCGATCTGTCCTTTCAGAAGTCCACTCTCCGGCGCGTATCCAACGAAGACAAAGACGCCGAAATAGTCACCATCTTTGGCTTCTACAAAACGCTCTTCTCCGCTCTTCCGATCTTTAAGGACGAGGCAGCGGACAGCGCTGTCACCCTCAATCCGCACCACCTCAGTATGATAGGAAATCGTAACATCAGGATGCTCTTTCAGCTCATCGACAGCTGCAGACGAGATCGAAAAGTCATCTCCGCGAACAAGGACATGGACTTTGCGCCCGTACTTAGTGAGGAAAAGGGCTTCCTCCACGGCTGCATACCCACCGCCAACAACAAAGATGTCCTTTCCAGTGAAGAACTCCCCATCACATGTCGCACAGTAAGCCACACCATGCCCACGGAATTCTTTTTCGCCGGAAAATCCGGCAAGGCGGGGATGCGCACCGGCTGCATAGATGATACCCATCGCCTCAAAATCTCCTCGATCGGTATGTACCACCTTTATATCTGCAGTAAGCGACAGGCTCTTTACTTCTGCCGTCAAAAATTCTGCACCGAAGGCTTCAGCCTGACGCACCATTTCTCGGGTCAGTGCCTCACCGTCTGTCTTATAAACGCCGGGATAATTCACCACTTCAGATGTGATCGTGATCTGTCCGCCCATCTTCTCTTTTTCGATGACAAGGACATGAAAACGTGCTCGTGCCATATAAATAGCGGCGGAGAGCCCTGCCGGTCCTCCGCCTACTATAATGGCATCATATCGTTTTTCCATGATGCCGCTCCTTTTTATAATTTCCCGACCAGATCAAAGGACGGTTTCAGTGTTTTTGCACCTGGCTGCCATTTAGCCGGGCAGACTTCATCGCCATGCTCATATACGAACTGAGCGGCTTCCACCTTGCGAAGCAGCTCGTCCGCATTGCGGCCGATGTTGCCTGCGCTCACTTCATACAGTACGACTTCGCCCTTCGGATTGATGACAAAGGTACCTCTTTCTGTGAGGCCAGAGTCTTCGATGTAGATATCCAGCTCCTTGGACAGTTTGCCAGTCGGATCACCGATCATCGGATACTCAACCTTGCCGACTGCCTGAGACGATTCATGCCATGCTTTGTGAACAAAGTGGGTATCACAGGAAACAGAATAAATTTCACATCCGATTCTCTGGAAGTCAGCATACTTGCCCTGCAAGTCTTCAAGCTCGGTCGGGCACACAAAGGTGAAGTCCGCCGGATAGAAGAAGAGCACGCTCCACTTGCCGAGAAGATCCTTATCGGTGACTTCGATGAAATCGTTCTGCTGGAATGCATTCAGTTTGAATTCGCTAATTTTTTTACCGTTGAGAGACATTTGGGATTCCTCCTTATAAGAAATACTCTCTCGTACAGGATTCGTATTGAACCCTCACGAAGCATATTTAACTTTCTGAATGTATTATAGCGTGTTATTCGAAAAATGTCAATATAGTATTTTGAAAATTTTCGATTTTGGGCGTTTTTATCAGTTTAAGGGGACTACAGGAAAATGACAAAGAAAAATAATTCTATGTCTCACAGATTTAGGAGAATGCCGAGGAAATTGCTGTTTGATTTTATGCTTTGCCTAAAAATGCTTGTGTGGTCAAACGCTGTGATATACTTGCGTTTCCCTTGCTTCTGTCACCAGTAACGCCTGCTTTCGTGCCTTCTCCACCGCTTCGGCGAACGTATTCCCGAAAAGTTCATGCGTCACATAGTCCGGCTCGATGGCCTCGACGATCTCTCTGGCGGCTCTCGTCTGAAACGGATCATGATGATCCAAAGAACATATATGACGCATCATGACCTGATTCGTCAGCGGAACCGGCATTTCTCTCCTGAACTGGCGGATATATGCTCCGGAAAGAGAGCAGGAGAGATGAATACCTTTCACGAGCGATCTCATTTCCCCCAGCTGCTTCATGCTTTCCCTGATATAGAGCGCAGCCTCTTTTTCGCTTGTCAGATCCGGATTCGTGATCATGAAATGTCCGCTGTCAAACATAAGGCCTGTATGAGCGGGATCATCCAGTCTTGTGAAAAAGTATTCCACCTTCTCTGGTTCAAGCCGGTAAAGCCCCGGCCAGAAGATATTTTCAAAGAGAATGAATACCCCGTCCGGTATCAGATCGCGGAAAAACTGATAGAGCTCTGCCGTCGCTGCCAGAACTTCTTCATCGGTATGGCGGAAGCGCCAGGAAAAGGCCTCTTCAGGCGTACTCTCCTGCACATGCCAGACCAGATAGCGGGGCTTCTCAGCCAGTGCTGCACGGATATTCGCACGGATGACCTGTATCCAGCCTTCTCTATCCTCTGCGCCATACATTTGACGTATATTGTCCTGATTTGTAAAAATTTCAAACAGACGATCCTTATTCCCTTCATAGAAATCCATCCAATAGGGCCAGTACCTGAGATGCGTTCCCACAGTGATTTGCAAAAAAGGCGGACTCCCCGCCTGGCTGCCATATATGAGGTTTTCCACCCCATCCAGACCTTCCGCATGGATAAGACGCGAGATCTCCTTCTCCCGGTCACCCGGCATACGATAGTAGCTGATCAGTTGTTTCATCGGAGTATATCCTTTTCTATGTATCTGACTGGAACAGTTTATTATTTATCAAAAAAGCGATTGTACACATCTACCGCTTCCTGTGCCTTTTTTACAGCTTTATTTCTGGCTTCTATGATGGCATTCGCATCATTTGTCGCTCCGTCAATGTAGTGCTGGCAGGCTTTCACATACAGATCCACTTCTTCTGCATATTTTTGAAACGCGGCTACATCCTGGATCCCCTTCTCCGGCGGTACAGGCACTGGCGGAAGGATGACATCCGGAGATGGATATGCCTCTGTCATCTGTGTCGCTGCCGGATCGACCTCCAGGCTCGTCTTCTCCTCCTCTGCAAAGACGCATCCCGCACCAAGAAGGGCGAAGCATAAAATAAAGGCACCCATTTTCTTTTTCATTTTCATTCCTCCTTAAAAATGAGAAATTCATCGCTGTACCACCTAAAAAAGCCGCACGAAGTCGGGGTGGACTTCTCCATCCCAAGATCCTGCGGCCACTCTCTCGATGGCTTACGATCGGACTACATCTTTCAGGCGCTCTGACTTGGTTCCCTGCTCTCCCATGTCCGTGCGAAGGAACTGCCATGAGAAAACTCCCTATACAGTTGCGGAACAGTTCCGGAGTCTCACCGGATTCCCCTGTAAATATCACTTACTAACCTTTTCATAGGATATTCTTATTTCCCACTAATGTCAAGAGATTTTATTGTCTTTTGATACTGGAGGACCGACATAAGCAGCCAATTCGCGCTTTCCGATTGCTGTGCGTTATCCCTTCAGATCCTGATGGCCTGAAGAAATGCCGATTCCATCGCAGCGTCAGATGTATTCGCTGTTTGTGTAAAGAACCCCATCATTCCCACAAAAAAAGCAGAGCACTCGCTCTGCTTTTTTTGTTTCTTATTCTGCTGCGATAAACATCGGATACAGCGGCTGGTCGCCTTCGTACATTTCAAAGGTGACATCCGGGTAGGCTTTTTCTACCTTCTCGATCTCTTTCTGACAGTCTTCTTCCGAAAGGTCTTTTCCGTAGTAAATGGTGACGATCTCGGTATCTTCATCAATAAGTTCACCTAGTACCTGCATGAAGCAGTCGGAAAGCTCCGGTACAGAGATGACTTCACAACCTTTGACAAGACCCATGAAATCGTCCTTGTGAATGGTGGATTCACCGACGATGCTGTCACGTACAGCGGTCGTAATCATACCGCTCCTGATGTCTGAAAGACGGTCGGCCATGGCATCAAGATTTTCCGCGATAGTGGCCTTACCATCAAAAACCATAGCAGCTGCCAGCCCTTCCATCGGGTTCGTGGATGGTACGATATGGACTTTTTCACCAAGCATTTTCTTCAGCTGCTGCGCAGCAAGAATGATGTTTTTGTTATTTGGCAGGATGATATATTTCTCATACTGTCCATTTTCCATACCTGCCGAGAGTTCCTGCACGGATGGATTCATGGACTGACCGCCGGAGACAACATCACAGCCTGATTTTTCGAAAAGCTCTGTCCAGCCTTCCCCAGAGACCACGGTCAGGATACCAAGCGGTTTCTTTTCCATCTTCTGCTGCTTTTCTTTATTTTTATGAAATTGGTCGACCATGTTATCACACTTGATGTCATGGAGCGTACCCCAGTCCGCTGCCATGTCCAAGACATGGCCCGGACGCTGGGCGTGGATGTGGACCTTCACCAGATTATCGCCCGCAGCGACGATCATAGATTCACCCCAGGAAGAAAGCTTCTGGCGGACCTCACGAGCACTTACTTTACATGGGCTGATGATGAATTCCGTGCAGTAGGGATACTCAATGGAGAAAGACTCTCCTTTTGCTTCCAGACGGCTGATGACCGGCTTCACATCGACTTTGATATCCTCGACTTTTCCGGTCAGACCATTCAGACAACCCATCAAAAAGAAGATCAGTCCCTGACCACCGGCATCAACAACATTCGCATCTTTTAAAATCTGCAGCTGTTCCGGCGTCTTAGCGAGTGCTTCTTCTCCCGCATCGATAGATGCTTCCAAAATTTTGCTGAAATCCGTTTCCACGCGGTATACATCATGTGTCCCTTTCGCAATGCCGCGAGCTACGGAAAGGATGGTACCCTCCACCGGCTTGGTGACAGCACGATATGCATACAGGATACCGTACTGGAAAGCCTTGCTCATCTGTCCGCAGGAAGCGGTCTTCTTGCCATGCAGGCCGCGGCTGATGCCATGAATGATCTGCGAAAGGATGACACCAGAATTTCCGCGTGCCCCCATGATAGCACCAGCAGAAGCTTTCTCAGCGATGATGCCAACCGGCTCTTCCGGGCTGACTTCCGCAATCATGCTGTACATGGACTTCAAGGTATTCAGCATGTTATTCCCTGTATCGCCATCCGGCACGGGGAAAACATTCAGCTGATTGATAATTTCATATTTCTTCTGGAAAAGCTGATACGCTCCTACCAGCATATTTTTGAAACAATTCCCATCAATAACGGTATACATCATTCTCTCCCCCATTTATTTGGCTCTTTCAAAAATGAATCCAGTAAGACCAGGTCCCAGATAGGCTGTCAGAACCGGGGTCGCCGTCGTGAGTGTAATGTCCATGGCCGGATACATTTCCTTCGCTTTGTCATAGAGCACCTTCGCTCCGGCTTCATTTTCGATGTGTACGATGCCGAGTCTCTTGAGCGGCTCCTGCTTTTTCAGGTAATCGATCATGAGCGCATTTGCTTTTTTTGTCGTGCGCACCTTCCCTAAAGCATCTACTTCATTGTTTTCATTCAGGTAAATCACCGGCTTGATTTTGAGAATGCTTCCAATGAGGCCGGCAGCCTTCCCGATGCGTCCTCCGCGCTTCAGATAGTCAATGGTATCGAGCGCGACGGTGAGTCCCGTCCGCATCGAGGCTTCTTCGAGCGCTTTCGCGATTTCCTCATAGGAAAGCCCCTTCTCGATCATATCCAGACCATCCTCCAGCAGATGGATCATGCCGATCGCCGTCGTTCTCGTATTGATGACCGTGATATTCTTGCGTCCCGACTGTCGGGCAGCCAAAAGCGCCCCGTTGTACGTGCCGCTGATGGTGGAGCAAATGCAGAGCACAATGATCGGGTCTTCGGCAGGAATATCGGAGAACAGCTTCAGAAAATCGCCGGTACTCGGCTGGCTCGTAGGTACCGATTTCTTCGTCGCTTCGGAATAGTCGATGACAGCCTTAATGGTTGCCTCGCTTTCCGGTACGTAATTCTCTCCCATTTCAATGGTCAGGGAAATACAGTGTACATTCGGGTGAAGGGCTAGAAAATCAGCACCAACGCCGGAGGTACTGTCCAGAATCAAATGAATCATAGCAGTATGTTCCTTCCTATTGTTATTATGTTAGCGGTTAAGAGCTGGCAGGCATCTGTAAGAGCGCATCATGACCGAAGTGACATATCGATCCGCGTCTTTCCGCAAGATCACAATGCCATTTCTCATGTCAAATATATCCATGCCGGCCAAATGCATGGATGCCCTGAAACGCATTACGCTTTTTTCTCTTTGGCTGCTTTTCTTTCCGCCTGACGTTCCTTGAATTCCTTCAGGAGCTGCTGGTAGTCATCATCATCGTAACCATTGGTCGCAAGCATATATTCATGCAGCTTCTTTCTCTGTTTTGCTACGTTCAACGCAGACAGCTCAAAAGGATCGAGGGAAATTCTTGCCAGCATTTCACCGGTCGAAGAATAGCCGACGATGCCTTCGCCAAGGATATCCACCAGCTTCTGCTTCTTCACTTCTTCACAGAAGGTATGGAAAAACTTATCTGCTTCCTTCGCCATGCTGTCGCGAAGACGCTTGTATTCTTCGCCTTTGTCTGCAGGAATCTTGAAGCCGTCAATCATGACATATTTTTCTGGTAAATTAAACATTTTATCACCTATTCGATTTTATATTTATCCACTGTATTTAACTATATCGCCCAAGCTGATTTTGGTCAAGTTTTTTGCACCATTTTGTACTGATATTCTCAAGGAAATCGGTACATTTTCAAGGAACCCTGCTATAGTATATCTAAACATTTTTTATGTTTGATTTTAAATGAGAATACACCTGTAAAACAGAAGGGTTCGTTTGAAAAAAAGCTGAACCAGAGAAGGTACGAATGGGCCTCTCGCCCCCCCGCAAAAAGCCGCCTGGCCTCAAAGACCGGGCGGCTTTTCTAAATTTGATTATTCTACAATCAGATTTTTCTTTTCTTCTTTAGGGAATACGAGGTTCAGAATGACAGCGACAACGAAGACCACAGCCACACAGTTTTCCGCAAAAACACTGCGGAAGAGTTCCGGGAAGATATGGAAAATCTGCGGGGTCTGTGTGAAACCGAGACCAATACTGAGAGAGAGGGCAGCGATGCTCATATTTCTCTGCGAGTAACCGCATTCACCGAGCATACGGACACCGGAAACAACGATAGAGCCGAACATCATGAGCGTGCAGCCGCCGAGAACGGCATCCGGAAGGGATGCCAGGATGACGCCAAGGCCGGGGATAATGCCTGCCAGAATCATAAGTGCCGCACCGCATCCGATAGCCTTACGGTTTACGACCTTGGTCATAGCGACAAGACCGACATTCTGGCTGAAGGATGTGATCGGCATGCAGCCGAAAAGGGAAGACAGTGAGCTTACGAAGCCATCGACCGCGATGGAGCCGGAAACTTCACGGCTCGTCGCCTGGCGACCATACCCCATCATGGCAAGAGCACTGGTATCCCCCAGCGTTTCTGTTGCGGAAACGAGGAAAATCAGGAAGAAGGAGAAAATGGCATCTCCATGGAATTCAAGCGAGATCGGCATGATCCCGGGAAGGGAAATAAGCGGAACTTCCGTCAGACGAGACAGATCGACCATGCCAAAGCAGTACGCGGCGATATAGCCAACGACAAGCCCGAAGAGGACGGAAAGCTGCTTATAGAAAGAGTGTGCTTTAAGATTCCACGCAAGGCAGGCGACAAGCGTGATGGTGCCGACGATCAGGTAATTCTGGGCGCCAAAATTTGGATTGCCAAAGCCGCCGCCAAAAGAATTGGCCCCGATGGGAAGCAGGGAGAAACCGATGGCCGTCACGACGGACGCAGACACGATCGGCGGGATAAATTTCCTCCACCAGGAGGCGCCAAGGCCAAGGATACCTTCCAATATACCGCCGATGAGCGCAGCACCAAGGACTGCACCATAGCCATACTTGGTACCGATGATGCAGGCTACGGAGACGAAGGTGAAGCTGATCCCCATGATGATCGGCAGACCGCTGCCAAAACGCCAGATTGGGAAAAGCTGGAGAAGAGAGCCGATGCCGGCTACGATCATCGCAGACTGCACGAGTGCCGCCGACTCCGCCGGATCCATTTTGACAGCACCGGCTACGATGAGGATCGGCGCGATATTGGCCACGAACATGGCAAGTACATGCTGCAGTCCGAAAGGAACCGCTTTTCTGATTGTGATTTTCCCATTGGGTTCATAAATCGGATCTTTTTCCACAATACACTCCTAACTGTAATAATTATTGGACTCCCTACAGAAATTCACTGTTTTGCATCTTTGCGCATTATCTAAAAGTAATAGTGCCTGTTTCTGCATCCATCTTTTCAATAATAGCCAACGATTTCACATCAATACCGGAAGCACGGAGCTCATCACCGCCACCCTGAAATCCTTTCTCGATACAGATACCGACACCTTCTACGATACCGCCGGCCTGTTTGACAAGGTCGATCAGCCCCTGCACTGCGCAACCATTTGCCAGAAAATCATCCATGATGAGGATGTGTTCACCGGCATTCAAATATTTCTTGGAGGCTACGACATGATTCACTTTATTATGTGTGAAGGACTTCACTTCGGTCGCATAGACATCCTTATCCATATTGCTGCCTGCCGACTTTTTGGCAAAGAGGACCGGAACCCCGAAATATACTGCAGTGAGACAGGCAATGCCGATACCGGACGCTTCGATGGTCAGGATCTTATCCACCTGGCGGTCACCAAAAAGTTTCTTGAACTCCTTCCCCAGTTCGCTGATGAAAGGGACATCGATCTGATGGTTCAGAAAGCTGTCGACCTTAAGTACATTCCCCGCTTTGATGACACCGTCTTTCATAATTTTCTTCTGCAGTAAATTGAGCTCGCCCACGATACTCCTCCTCATTTCACTCACGGTCTGCCAAGCTGGACCGTGCTGACAAAAATATTTTACCTATTTTATCACGTTCCTTTACACAGTGCAAAATTTAACGTAAAAAACGAGCCGGAGAGGCTCGTTTTTAGGGTATCAGAAATGAAGGATAGGCTTCCTCTTTTTATGTTTGTTGACGCTTCCATGAAGAGAAAATCATATACTCTTTGTCTTACAGTCTACCGTCAGAAGAAGACCTCTGTCACGCCCGCGCCCCCATTTCTATAGTCAGCTTCATGGAATTCCTTTACGAAATTCAGCGTACGAAGATACTCCTGGATCCCCTGACGCAGTGCGCCGGTCCCTTTGCCATGAATAATCTGCACCGGCGAAACGCCTGCCATGAAACATTCATTCAAAAAACGATCTACTTCAGGGACGGCCTCATCGACTGTTTTCCCTATGACATTGAGCGTGGTATGAACGGTACGAACACTCGCCGCACCCCGGGCAGCGAACGGACGACTGACCGGCTTCCTGACCTTCTTCACCGGTTTCTTCGTCTCGAAGCAATGCTCCGGAGTCACGGTGACATGCATCAGACCGCAGGCGATGGTGATCTTATTTCCCGACACTTTGGTGATGGTACCATCACTGTCAAGCGTATCGATATAGACATAGGTGCCTTTTTTGATCTGCTCCTTGGGAAGCGGATTTCTTCGGTTTTCTCTTCCGGGGAGTGCCATGGCGTCGATCGCACCACGCACTTTGGAAACATGCTGCTGGAGATCATCCTTTGCCATCGCTGAGGCCTTTTTCTTAAGATCTTTGATGATGGCTTCCGACTGATTTCTAAGATCTCTTTTGATAGTCTCCGCTTCTTGTCTGGTTTTCTCCAAGATCTGGTCTTTCTTTTTATAGAAAGCATCCGTCTCTGTCCTAAGTTCGTTCCGCAGTTCCTCAGCCTTCTTCAGCTGGGCTTCCACCTCTTCTTTTTCATGTGCAACTTCACGCGTCTGGCGGTTCAGCCGTGCCATGACTTCTTCCATATTGTGAAGCGGAGAGCCTTCTTTCAGCTGGCTGGCACGCGAAAGGACAAGGGGCGGCATGCCAAGTCGCTTGCAAATGCTGAAGGCATTGCTGTTCCCCGCAACGCCGATGATAAGGTGGTAGGTCGGTGTCAGTGTCTCTTCGTCAAACTCTACGAATGCATTTTCGATGCCGCGCGTCTCGTAAGCGAGTTTTTTCATTTCACTGAAATGGGACGTAATGATAGCGGGTACTCCCTGCATCTGCAGATACTCCGTAACGGACTGTGCAAGCGCGGCCCCTTCGACAGGGTCTGTGCCTGAACCCAGTTCATCGAGAAGCACAAGATCTTCTGTCCCCACATGAGAAAGAAAAGCCGTAAGCTGTGTGATGTAGGAAGAAAAGGTCGAAAGATTGTACTGGATGCTCTGCTCGTCACCGATAATGGCATAGATATTTTTATAAATCGGAAGCATCGATCCCTCAGCCGCCGGAATAAAGAGACCGGACTGATTCATGAGTGATAGAAGCCCCGCTGTTTTGATCGCGATGGTTTTGCCGCCCGCATTCGATCCTGTAATGATGAGGATCTGGAAATCCATTCCCAGCGTCAAAGATATCGGCACCACCTTATCCGCAGGAATAAGTGGATGACGAGCACGGCGAAGGTCGAGCGCATGAGTGGAGTGGATGGCTTTTACTCCCTGCATAGAGAGTGCCAATTTCGCACGCGCAAAAATAAACTCCAGCTCGGTCGCAAGGTGACAGTTGTTCTTGGTGACTTCCCGTGTCTTCTTCACCTGCTCGGTAAGTGCGCGGAGTATTTCCTGTACTTCCTGCTTTTCCGAAGCCGTGAGTTCCGCGAGGTCGTTATTCAGGCGCACCGAGACCATCGGCTCCATAAAAAGCGTCTGTCCGGTGGATGATCTGTCATGCACGATCCCTTCAAATTTATACCGGTATTCTTCCTTGACCGGTACGACATAGCGACCATTTCTCTGTGTCACGATAGCATCCTGAAAATAGGATGACTGATCCTTATCCTGGATGATCTGCTGGATCGTCTTGCGGATACGATTCTTAATCATTTCCTTTTCCGTGCGGATGCGGGAAAGACGCGGGGAGGCGCGGTCACTGACCTCGCCATGCTCATCGAAGACCTGATGGATCCTTGCAATCAGCTGCTCCTGCGGGATGATGAGCGAAGCAAGCTCTTCGAGCGCGGGATAGACAAGATGACGCTCGCCTTCGAAATAGTGATGCATCTTCTTATACGTTTCGAGCGTTGCGGCGAGATCAATGAATTCCTTCGCCATCAGGATCATGTCTTTCCCAGCTTTTTCCAGTGTCTCGGTGATGTCATGCGTCTCCCCCAAAGGGGTCGTGATCTCGCGCTCCAGAAGAATCGATGCTTCTTCTGTTTCCGTGAGCTTTTTCTCTATGATCTCCGGCTCTACGGACGGCATGAGCGTCCGTGCCATAGCTTTGGAAAGCTGCGAGGGGGCGAGCTCTGCGAGCTTTTCGCGGATCTTGTCGAACTCCAGTGTTTCCAGTACATCTTGTTTCATTTATAAAACTCCTCTAAAGAAGTGACCACGGGTGACATCGTCTCCCCTGCCTGCTCCGGGGGCCTCTTTCCGGCCGCATAGTATATCACAGGCATCCTTACAAAGCGAGAGGATGCTGCCTTCATTCCCGCGAACGTCCAGTGTCAACGCAGAAAGGCCTGCTTTTTTCAATTCATCAAAGTACGGACGCATATCCAGGACATGGCAGTTGGCGATATGCATATGGCACCATTCATCGGTATAGATAGGGAAACGGCGTCCTTCCCCATCCTTCAGGGCGAAGCGCCCCCGCATGCAATACATAGGGCAGTGCTTTTTATCCTTATCTCCCATCACCGCATTGATCGCGCAGTACTCGGAAATCATCATCTCCGTCCGTCCATACACATAGGCCCCGAGCGGTATATCCGATCCTTTCGCAATATGACGGATCTGCGATATCGTCAGCTCCTGTGAAAGGAAGCAGCCTGAAAAGCCAAGACTTTCGATTTCTTTTTCAGCTTCTCTATTGAAAATATTCATGGACGATCCCGCCCAGACAGCGAGGCTTTCCTCCCCCTTCACCCATTCGATAGCTCCGGCATATTCCAGCACCACGCCATCGGGAAGGAGCGTCAAAAGCTTTCGCAGCTGCGCCTGCGCTCTGGCCTGATATTTTTCTCGTACCACGCGCGGTGTGGGGAAGAGGATCTCTGCCTCCGCCTCGTGACAAAGACGCACCGCCTCCTCATAGTCTTTCCATGGAATCGGCCTATGCGAGAAGGATTCGCCGCCAAAAATCACCTGACGTACACCGGCTGCCAGCGCCTCTTTCACATGAGAAAGAAGCGTCGTCCGGACTGTCACATGTGCGCCCTCCCCAGAAGGGACTTTCGAAAAAGCAGGCGTCATCGAGGCAGGAAGTGGGTGCGGGATGCTTGCCTCATGTGCCTCTCTTCGCTTTGCCAAAAGGGACTCTACCGCCTCCTGCCGCAGATGGTTCAGAATGCTTTTCGGCACCATGCATCCCTCATTGGATGCCGACATGTCTGCAAGTGTGAACCATGTATTGCCAAGACGGCTCATCTGCTTCTCTATCTCTTCCGCACTCGTCACATGCGCTTTGGCTTTTTCCATGAGTACATCGGACATAACCGTCACCGCATGTCCCTTATCATCAGCAGCGGTCAAAGACAGTGCCTCCCCGGGAGTCGCTGACAAGGAGAGATAGAGCGGGATCTTTCCCTGCAGATCCTTCATCGCCAGTGACTTCTTCGGTATTTTCACATTCCAGTAGACATGTGCATGCGCGAGAGGGCGTTTTTCGAAAAGAGCGCGATATTTTCCCATTTTCAGAGAAGACAGCCGTTCTACAGGAATAAAGGCGATTGTTCTTTCTTCTGTCTCATAGGAAATACCCATCACATCCACAAGTCGCCTATCTGCCTCTGATTTAAAAACAAAGGCAGCGCGCCCGATGCTTTCCACACGTCCTGCCTCGACGCCGTGATTTCCTGGCGCGTACTCCGTGATCATAGACGGCCCTGCGATATCATCCGGATATGCCGTCGTATAGCCGCGGTTAAATTCCTCTTCCAGATCGAGCTTTAACGGCTCGGTATCGATCAGAAGATGCTGCTTCGCTGCATCGATCGCTTTTCTGTAAGCTGATACGGTATTATAGACGTACTCTGCACTCTTCATGCGGCCTTCCACCTTGAGAGAGGACACATGAGCGGCCAGGAGGTCGGGGATCCGAGGAAGCCCCATCATATCCTTGAGGCTTAGGATGTACTTCCCCTTCTCCTGCGCGAGAGGACGGCCCGCATCATCCACCAGCTCATAGGGCATGCGGCAAGGCTGTGCGCAGGAACCACGGTTTCCACTGCGACCGCCGATGAAACTGCTCATGAGACACTGCCCCGAGTAACACACACAGAGTGCCCCATGAACAAAAACTTCGATCTCCACATTCGTTTGGTCGGTGATCTCCTTGATTTCCGCCAGAGAAAGCTCGCGCGAAAGCACCACACGCTGGAATCCATGATCCCCCAGAAAACGAACGCCATCCAGATTTGACACCGTCATCTGTGTGCTGGCATGGAGCGGAATGTGCGGAGCGATCTTCCTCACCATGGAAACGACACCGAAATCCTGCACCAATAGTCCGTCAATCGGGATCGTCCCTAAAAACTGAAGATACTCTGCGAGAGCCTTATTCTCCATATCGCCGATTAATGTATTCAGTGTCACATACACCGAGGCGCCTTTTCCATGCGCCATACGGACGGCCTCTTTCATCTCCTCATCAGAGAAATTGCCCGCAAATTTTCGCGCGCTGAAGCGTTTCCCACCAAGATACACAGCATCTGCTCCTGCATCGAGCGCAGCGATAAGATGCGCCGGAGATCCGGCTGGTGCTAAAAGTTCCATGATATTTCTCCTTTGAAAACGAATGGCAGCTAGTGACTGATGACTAGGAATTATGGATCAGGGATCGCACGTCTCGTACGTACTCTCTCCCCCCGGAAAGTGGCTTTGCGATGGGCGCAGCATTTCTGCTGAGAGCACTTCACCTCGGCGCTCTCCCCATGAATAAACTCGTCTTATTGTATACTAACAGCCGGATAGTTTCAATGATAAGCCTGAAAGCGAAGAACCATCCTGATCCCCAATCCCCTGTCCACCCACATGCAAAAACCGCCAAACGAGAAAATGTCGCTTGGCGGTTCCACCATTCCGGTCACTTATCTCTTATTTGACTTCAGCTTCGTAACGGGCAAGAGTGAAGCAAAGGTCAGACAGACGATTCAGGTAGCGGATATCCACTTCATGCACCTCTTCCTCTTCGGAAAGACGCCACATGTCGCGTTCTGCACGGCGAACAACAGTACGTGCCACATCAAGGAAGCTGGCGCTCTGGGTATCCCCCGGCACCAGGAAATGATCAAGTGGTGCCAGCTCATCCGTATAGGTATCGATGATCTGTTCCAGCTTCGTCACATGATCCGGCGTAATGTTTGCTTCTTTGCCGACGCTCGCTACATCCGCCATCAAAAGCCACAGTTCTTTCTGCAGCGCATAGATCGTTTCCTTGACATTATCATGGGTCGCAAAAGCACGCGCCTCGCCCAGCACAGAATCTACTTCATCAATGGTGCCATAGGTTTCTACACGCTGACAGCCTTTCGATACGCGTTCTCCTGTGTAGAGAGAGGTCTTGCCCTTGTCACCCGTTCTTGTATATACCTTTGCCATTTGAATCCTCCTTATCATTAAATGAGAGAATTATGAAAATATAGGCTTTCCTGATTCCATTATATCGCATGCAGGGGAAGGGTTCAAGGTTCAGAAAATGTGACATCAAAGTTTCCTTAGCACATCTTAATAAAAAGAGCAGCTGTCACATCAGCTGCTCTTTTGTAGTGTTTCTCACATCGCATCATAGATATCTGCGACTGCATCATATTCATCATCCGTCGGAGGAACGTATTCTGCTTCTCCATTTTCATCGGTATCGATGCGTGCCAGAATGATATCCGGCTCTTCTTCATCATCTTCTGATGTCGGAATGGAGACCAGGACAGCGAATTCTTTTCCCTGAAAAGGAATGACCACGTCCTGTGCATAATCTCTTTCATCACCATTCGGACCGGTAATGGTGATAATGATCGCTTCTTCTTTTTTCTCTGCCATGGGCTTATCCTCTGTTTTTAAAAGCCAGGTGCTGGAGATAGCCCTCCAGGATCACCACGGCGGCCATTTTATCGATGACTTTTTTACGCTTCTTGCGGCTGACATCTGCGGCGATGAGCTGCTTCTGCGCCATCACCGTCGTCAGACGTTCATCCCAGAAGTGATAAGGAATATCGGGGAAAGCAGCCGCAAGCTCAGCAGCGAATTCCTCCGTCCGCTCAGCACGCATGCCTTTCGTACCATTCATATTGAGCGGCATGCCAAGGACGAATTCTTCGACCTTGTATTCATCCGTCAGCTGACGAAGCCGTTCAAAATCTTTTTCCCTCGTCGTATGACGGATGGTTTCCAGTCCCTGCGCCGTCCAGCCGAAAAGATCACTCACCGCGACGCCGATGGTCTGGGATCCTACATCAAGACTCATGATCCGCATATCAGAGTCCTTTGTGCTTGACATAGAAACGGACCAGTTCTTCCACCAGTTCATCTCTTTCGATGCCGGAGATCAGACGTCTTGCATCATGACGGCTGGTGATATAGGTCGGTTCGCCGGAAACCAGGTATCCCACCAGCTGCACGGTCGGATTGTGTCCGGCTTCTTTCAAAGCACTGTACACCTCCTGCAGGATCATGGCAGCCTGGCGATTCTCGCCTTCATCGACATTCGTATTGAATAAAATCGTTTCATCAGAAACTGACATGGGTATTCCTCCTTTGACAGTTCAGTCCACGAGAAAAGGGAAAGGAAAAACAGGTGTAGCAGGTTTCAATGGTTCTCAGGATTCAATGGGATGCAGTGTTCTCCAACCTTGGACGGATGCCGTATCCTCGCTCTTGTAATTCCACGAGACCCTCCTTATTTTTGCGTAGTGCCTCTCATCGAATCCTGTGAGCCTTCTGGGCCTGATAAATCCACTTTGGCTATGCTATAAGACCAAAAGGAGCTCCTTCAAGCCTGATTCCTTTATTGGATCATTTCTGCGATAGCTTTCACGCCTTCAGCGATAGATTCATTGATCTTGGACGGATCCTTGCCGCCTGCCTGTGCGACAGCCGGCTTGCCGCCGCCACCACCACAGCAGATTTTAGCAGCTTTGGAAATGACTTTGCCCATATGGACACCTGCCTTGATGGCTTCCGGAGAAGCCATACCGACGAGGTTCACTTTGTCACCGCAAACTGCGCCGAGCAGGAAGCAGCCGCCAGAGAGCTTAGCTTTCGCTACGTCAGCTGCTTTTCTGAGCTCATCCATATTACCTGCATGAACGATAGCACCAAAGAACGGTACGCCATTCTTTTCCTGCACATCTTTCATCAGATCGCCCAGCTCATTCTTGGCCTGCTGCTGTTTCAGGCTGTCGAGTTCACGCTCCAGATCTTTCATCTGTGCCAGCGTCTTTTCGATCTTTTCTGCAAGCTGTTCCGGTTTACCCTTCAAGAGAGCCGCTGCCTCGCGAAGAAGTGCTCTGTCCTTCTTCATGTCTTCATAGGAGGCTTTCCCCGTGACAGCTTCGATACGTCGAATACCTGAGCCGATGCCGCCTTCGGAAAGCAGACGGAAGGACCCGATCTCTCCGACATTCTTTACATGACTGCCGCCGCAGAGCTCCTTGCTGTAGCCGGGAATGCTGACAACACGGACAACGTCACCATATTTTTCACCAAAGAGCGCCATAGCACCGGATTTCTTCGCTTCTTCGATCGGCATTTCACAGATATCGACAGGTGTCGCTTTGAGGATTTCCTCATTAACGATCTGTTCAACAGCAGCGAGCTGCTTCTCAGAAAGCGGTTCCGGCCATGTGAAGTCGAAGCGCAGACGGTCAGGAAGAACGAGAGAACCGGCCTGATTCACCTGATCGCCAAGTACGCGGCGAAGTGCTGCCTGAAGCATGTGTGTGCCCGTATGGTTTCTCGCAATGTCTTCTCTTCTGACGCGGTCAACTGTGACAGTGACCGTTTCCCCTTCACGGATGATGCCTTCAGAAACAGTACCGATGACATAGACGATACCATCTGGTAGCTTCTTCGTGTCTTCGACCTGAATGGTACCCTCTTCGCCAACGATGGTGCCGGAATCACCGATCTGTCCGCCGCCTTCTGCATGGAACGGGTTGTTCTTGAGGACTACAGTGACTTCGGTGCCGTCTGCTGCAGAGACGATCTCTTTGCCATCCTGGCCAAGAAGGAGCAGCTTCGTTTCGCCATCTTTGTCTTCCGTGGTGAGCTCTTTTGCATCGAGTTTTGTGGTATCCGGTGTAGCGACTTTCGCAGAGACTTTCGCACGCGCAGCTCTTGCTCTTTCCTTCTGCTCAGCCATGGCCGCTTCGAAGCCTTTCTCATCGATGGTGAGGCCCTGTTCCTTGGCGATCTCATCGGTCAGTTCCCATGGGAAGCCATAGGTATCATAAAGTTTGAAAACCTGATCACCGGAAAGAATGGTCTGCTGCTTTTTCTTCGTATCTTCCAGCATTTCAGAAAGCAGGTCGCAGCCTGCATTCAGCGTAGTATGGAAGCGTTCTTCTTCGACGCCGGCGACTTTCTTAATGAAAGCCTGCTTATCAACAAGTTCCGGATAGGCCGGCTTCATCATCTGAATGACGACATCGATCATCTGACCCATGAAGGCATCCTGAATGCCCAGAAGCTTGCCAAAACGAACGGCACGGCGCAGTACGCGGCGAAGGACATAGCCTCTGCCTTCATTCGACGGAAGTATGCCGTCAGCGATCATATTCGTGATAGCACGCGCATGGTCAGAAATGACCTTCAGTGCCACATCACCCTCGGCACTCTGTCCATAGGATACGCCGGAGAGCTTCGAAGCTTCTTCAATGATCGGGAAAAACAGGTCGGTTTCAAAGTTATTCTTTTTCTTCTGAAGAACAGCAGCCAGACGTTCCAGACCTGCACCGGTATCGATGTTCTTCTTGGCAAGCGGCAGGTAGGAACCATCCTTCTGGCGGTCGTACTGGGAGAATACAAGGTTCCAGATCTCAAGGAAACGATCTCCGTCTCCGCCCATCTGGTTTTCCGGATCCGTGCCGAATTCTTCACCCTGATCAAAGAAAATTTCAGAGTCTGGGCCGCATGGGCCTTCCCCGATTTCCCAGAAGTTATCGGAAAGCGGATAGATATGGTTTTCCGGCAGGCCGATCATTTTATGCCAGTAGTCATGCGCTTCATTGTCATCGGGATAAATGGTGACGTAGAGGCGGGACTGATCGAGCTTCAGAACTTCGGTCAGAAATTCCCATGCCCAGGAAATCGCTTCCTTCTTGAAATAATCGCCAAAGGAGAAATTCCCCAGCATTTCGAAGAAAGTATGATGGCGTGCGGTACGACCTACGTTTTCAATATCTCCGGTACGGATACATTTCTGGCTGGTCGTCACTCTGTGTTTCGGTGGTTCTACCTTGCCGGTGAAGTACGGCTTCAGTGGCGCCATGCCGGCACCGATCAAGAGAAGGCTGGGGTCATCCTTTGGAATCAAGGAGAAACTCTTCAGTCTCAGATGGTCTTTTTTATTTTCAAAAAACGAAAGATAATTTTCGCGAATGTCATTGCCTTTCATGATAAACCCCCTTAGTGATTCTTAAAGTATTTCTACATTATACTTGACTTGGGCAAGGCATGCAAATTTTTTTAAGAGGAACCACGGGTTCTGCGGGTTCTGTAAAAGTGGTGCGTCGCAAAACACGATGAACCCGGAAGCAGGAACGCAGGATGAACGGCCTGCAGGGATAAGATTCGAAGGAAATCCAAGAGGCGCTGCCCGCACAACGGGTCAACCCCAAGCCAAGCAAAAAACCGCAGTCTTGCTGCGGCTTTCGTATTCCTTATTTCTGAAGCAGTCCGTTGATGGCAATACTCGGACGGCCATTTCTCATCTCTATGTCCGCATCGACATCGAAGACTTCCGCGATAGCTTCATGAGTCATGACCTCCATCGGCGGTCCCGAGCGTTCGATGACGCCATTCTCAAGGACGAGAAGGTCTGTTGAATAGCGGATAGCCTGATTGATTTCATGCAAGACCATGACGACGGTCAGATTCTCTTCATGGTTCAGCTTTGAAACAAGCTCCATGACTTCAAGCTGGTGACAGATATCCAGATACGTAGTCGGTTCATCCAGGATGAGGATCTTCGGCTCCTGCGCGAGTGCCATCGCGATCCACACACGCTGTCGTTCACCGCCGGAAAGACTCGCTGCCAGGCGATCTTTCAGATGAAGCGTATTCGTCTTTCTCATGACCTCTTCCACGACTTCTCTGTCATGCGTGGAGACTCCCGACCACCAGTGCTGGTACGGATAGCGTCCGCAGGAAACGAGCTCCTCCGCTGTCATATCTTTCGGGATCTCATGAAACTGCGGCAGGAAGGCAACGACACGTGAGAGTTCATCCGCTTTGTAGGCACCAAGGGGTTTACCCGCGATTTCCACACTTCCTTTATCCGGCTTGAGATTTCCCGTCACCGCTTTCAGAAGCGTCGATTTCCCACAGCCATTCCGTCCAAGGAAGGTGACGATGCTGCCCTTTCTGATGAGGCCGCTTGCCCCTTTCAGTACCTTATGATCGCCGAAGGTCACATGAATGTCAGAAATTCGAATTGCAATATCACCCATCATGCGCTCCTCCTTAGCAGATACAGGAAAAATGGAGCACCAAGAAAGGCCATGATGATGCCCGCAGGGATCTCTATCGGTGAGAAGAGAACACGTCCGAGCGTATCGCAGAAGACGAGTACCCCCGCCCCCAGGATAGCTGAGCCCGGTACGACATACTTGTAGTCCGTCCCGACGATCAGGCGGACAATATGCGGCACAACAAGACCGACAAAACCGATAAGCCCCGCGATGCTGACCGCACCGGCAGCAAGAAGCGCTGCTACGGCTGTCATGGTGAAGCGGACTTTCTCGACAGGAAGGCCAAGCCCGCGCGCCGTCTCATCGCCAAGAGAGAGGATGGTGAGTGCCTTGCATCCGCAGATGGCAAAGACAAGCCCTAAGATCGTGTACGGGAAAAGAGACTCAACCTGCGGCCAGCTGCGTGCGGAAAGACCACCGACCATCCAGAGAAGCGCCCCCTGTACTTTATCCGAGTAGAAGACGAGCAGCGCCGAAATCCCACTCCCCAGAAATGCACTGACGGCAACACCTGCCAGAATGATACGGCTAGGCCGGATACCATTCTTCCACGCAAGAGCATACACCGCCGCTGCGGAAAGCATCGCACCGATGAAAGCCACTGGCGTCAGCAGAAGCGATGCCTCCGGCATGAAAATCAGCATAATGACCCCGGCAAGACCTGCACCGGAAGAAACACCCACGATGCCTGGATCCGCCAGCGGGTTCTTCATCACCGCCTGCAGGATCGCTCCCGATACGGCGAGATTGGCCCCGACCAGCGCCCCTACGATATTTCGCGGGAATCGGATATTCCAGATGACCATCTCATCTGTCGTCTGGACATTCCCCATGAGCGTATGCAGGATCACCCCAAAAGAAATATCTGCCGATCCGAAAAGAAGACTTGCGATCATGGCAAAGACAGTGAATACGGCAAAGCAGCCAATGATCGCTACGCGCAGCGCCTTGCTCTTCCCTGTCTCATATTCGCCTTTTTTACTCATCCTTCCTCCTCATAGAACTATATGATAAGACTCACTATGTTTCATTATACCACGATTGTCTCCTCTTTTTTCAAATTTCAAAGTATTTTTAATCCAGCAGGAAAGTTATGACAGCGCCTTGTATAAAAGTCCTTGTGCAAAACTGTTTTCGTGCCTGCATCGGCCTTCTTTAAAAGGCTCCCCTGTCACCTGCATACGGTATATCACGCTCTCTGCAAACGGAGAACGAAGGGCCTTACCTCATCTTTTCCATCTTCACGCGAAAGGCGATCTTTCTTGCGGTCATCATGCCATCAAAATGAATGGAATAGGACTGTTCGGCTTCCTGTACCTCTTCCACAGTGCCTTCGCCAAAGACGCGATGGCGGATGCGATCGCCTGCCTTGAATCGAATCCCGGAAGTCGCATCCTCACGCAGGCCTTCTTCCATGCGCTCGATATAGGAGAGACTTTCTCCTTTGTATTCGTCTGTCAGCGGCGGATCATAAAAAAGAGTGTCCGGATCGATATCGAAAACGAATCGGGACGGATAGCGGGGCGCACCATCGATCCCCCATCCACCTGCTTCGGAGAGGTAGAGCCCTTTTTCAGCGCGAGTCAGAGCAACAAAAGCGAGTCGGCGCTCTTCTTCCATCGCCTGGCGGGTGCGCGTCTTTCTTGATGGAAAAATGCCTTCATTCATACCGCAGAGAAAGACGTAGGGAAATTCCAGCCCTTTCGCCGTATGAATGGTCATGAGCTTCACCTTGTCCTCCGAAGGCGATGTGTCCAGATTGGAGAAAAGGGCTGCATGTGCGAGATAGTCAGCGATGCCCGTCTCTTCGCCGGCGGTCATTTCATACTCGAAGACGGACTGCTTGAGTTCCGCAAGATTATCCAGACGCTCCTGGCTCCCCACGGTACGCATCATTTCCTCATAACCGCTCTCATCCAGTAAAGCAGAAAGGATCTCCGAAACGGGCTTCCCTTCCCTATCTTTGGAAAAGGTTTCGATGAGTTCAACGAAATCAGAAGCCCTTGTCCCTTTGAAGATCGGATCGTCTATGTGTAATGTGAGTGCTTCATAGAGAGTAATCCCCTGCTCCCGGGCAATCGTTTCCAAAAACTGCATGCGCTTAGGGCCCATGTTTCGTTTCGGGACATTCACGATGCGCCTGAAAGCCATATCATCCTTGTATACAAGCATGCGAAGATAGCAGAGGGCATCCTTGATCTCCATCCGCGAGAAAAACTGCGTCCCGCTGTACATGGTATAGGGGATCTTTTCTTTGAGGAGTACTTCCTCAAGATTCCTTGTCACGTAGTGAGCCCGATAAAGAAGCGTCATGTCCTTGTAGGGAATGTGATGGTCATGAAGCATGTGTATTTCTTCGCAGATCCTTCGGGCTTCATCCTCTGCTGTTTTCAGATGGAAGCAGGTCACCTTCTGCCCGCTCGGCTGATGAGCGATGAGATCCTTCCTCATGCGATTCTGATTCTTTGAAATCAGTGAATTGGCCGCTGCAAGGATTTCCGGCGTCGATCGGTAGTTGTCATTCATCATGATCGTCTTCACGTCGGGGAAATGCTTGTCAAAGTCCAAGAGAAAGCGGATATTCGCCCCGCGCCAGGTGTAAATCGTCTGGTCCGGATCACCCACGACGAAAAGATTCTTATGATAGCCAGCCAGCACACGCATCAGCTCGTACTGGAGCGGGTCGATATCCTGAAACTCGTCCACCATGACGTACTCGAGACGTGACTGCCACTTCCGACATATGTCTTCATGCTCTTCAAAAATATAGAGCGTGAACTTGATGAGGTCATTGTAATCAAGGGCGAAGCATTTTTTCTCCTGATAAAGGTATCCGTAGAAAATGATGTCCTCCACATTGCTCACCTTGTGGTATTTTTCGTAGAGTGTGGAGATCGGCATCGCGATCATATCCCGATAGTACTCCGGCTCAAAGACGCACTTCTTCATCTCGATCATGTCACGCGCTTTGGAAAAAGGCATATCACGCAGTGTCAGCTCCATTTCCTCATACACCATCGAGAGCATATCATCAATGTCTGCATTGTCGATCACCAGAAAACTTTTCGGATACGACACAGCATAGCTGTCCTCCTGCAGGACTGACACGCAGAAGGAGTGGAAGGTGGAAATATAGCCCGTATCTTCATCTCCCGTCAGCTGATGGATACGCATCGCCATTTCCCGCGCGGCTTTATTCGTAAATGTCGCGCAGAGAATATGACCGGGAAGGATGCCGAGCTCATTCACAAGGTATGCGAATCGATGCGTCAAAGCGCGCGTCTTTCCGCTCCCTGCACCTGCGATCACACGCACCACACCCTCTGTCGTCGTCACAGCTTCTTTCTGCCGCTCATTGAGCCCTGCCAGTAGATCCTGCATCGTTCTCTTCCTCCCTGCGAATGGTTTTCTCTATTGTAACATATAGGAGGAGGGTGGAGTGACGAGCAGGATCTCCCCTTTGACCGCCATAAAGAAACGCGGATGACATCCTTTTCCTATGTCATCCGCGTTTCTTTATTCACTTTTTCTGACTTCCGTCCGATGGAGCTCACTGCCGTCAGGGAGATAGCCTGTCAGTATGAGCGCATCCTCGCTGGCCTCAAGTACCACATAATTGTCTGTTTCCGGCTGCGGCGCCGTGTATTCATCGAGAGCATGCTCTTTCCAAAGTCCCGGATAACGAACATTGCCGGAAAGTCCAAGGATCACATACGCCGGCCCCTTCGGATTTCTCTTAAAATCATATACGTGACCGCGATCACGATAGGTATGAAGATGTGCGGAAAGTACCAGATCCACGCCTGTCTCATCTAAGATCGGCATGAAGGTCTGCCCTTCTTCAGAGAAGCCCTCCTGACGCATCGGCCGCGAGGGATCGGCGAAGCTGTACTGGAAAGGATCCTTGTGCATCAGGACCACTTTCCATTTCTTTTTAGATTGCAGGATGTCCTTTTTCGCCCAGACCTTTTCTTTTTCGTAGAGATCCGGTATCCATTCCTTTTCTTCATAGAGCGATGTATCGAGTACCGTGAAATGAACATCGCCCCAGTCAAAAGAGTAGTAGTGATTCGGAAGCGAGCTGTCTCCATTCTGAGGCACGTTGAAATGTGATGTATAGCGCTCTGGGAGCATCATCTTCCAGTCGAGCGTGTACGCCTCGTGATTTCCGAGCACCGGCACGAGCGGAATATCCGAAATGGTGGGTTCAACCGATTTCAGCCAGGTCTGCCACTGGTACTCATCCTCGCCATTGTCTACAATGTCCCCCAGATCGACGAAGAAATCCGCATCCTTGTTCCGTGCCATCGCGCCTTTGAACAACTTCTCCCAGTCCGCATAGTCCGAGCTCTGTGAATCAGAGACAACGACTGTCTTGAAAGATTTGCCGTCGTCGGTCTTCAGCGGATACCACTCACTGACCGTGTCCCCTGTGCGCGTGCGATATTCGTAGTCTGTGCCCTTGGTCAGATTCGTGAGACGCACCGTGTAGAGATAGCTATCAGAGACACCGTTATTCCCTTTGTATGATTTCGACGTGGCTTTCTCAGAGGAGATCCCATCGCTCCCTCTCATGCGATACTCCAGCGTGCAGTCTTTCTCTGTCTTCAGCTGCCACATGATCGTGCGCTCTTTGGTATTATCCGCTGCCACGATCTGGCGCAAAGCCTGCGGCTGCATCGTCTGAATCACCGAAGAAGAAGGGGAAACGCCTCCCTTTCCCGTGCTTCCCCCGCAGGCAGAGACTGCCAGCGCCAAAAGCGCGAGTGCCGCTCCAAAGCATGTTTTCCGGTATGTCATAGTTTTATAGTTCCTTCCTTCAGGGATCCATGTTTCCCTGTTTTTACTTTAGTATAAAGAGAACCGCTCTTCATCGCAAATACCTGTCTTTTATCCATACCTATGCGCAAGGAGCATGGGGGATCCACCTCCACGCCATCAAAAGAAATGCGGATCGTATGTCAAAATGTCCATGGTTCCCATTTCTGATGGCAGCAGGGCAACTGGGCGCATACAAAAACCGCCCTGCCGTATAAAAGGCAGGACGGTATGTAAAAAGATCGGAGCCAGCGGCTCTACGCTTTGGCTGCCGCTTCCATAGCTGTTTTGGCAGCCTTAATTGTCTTTTCGATATCTTCGTCGCTATGAGCATAGGACATGAAGAGTGTCTCGAAAGGAGACGGAGCCAGATAAATATGCTGATCGAGCATAGAGAGGAACCAAGCTTTGAACTGCGAAGCATTCGCCTCACAGGCATCTGGGTAGTTCAGTACTTCTTTTTCAGAGAAGAAAATGCCAAACATGGAGCCGGACTGGTGGCAGATGAGCGGGACGCCCGCTTTGTCAGCCGCCTCTTTCCAGCCCTCAAGCAGAGAGGCGGTTTTCTTTTCAAGGATCTCATCAAAATGCGGGATCGCCATCATCTGCTTCAGCGTTTCGATCCCGGCTGTAACAGCGAGCGGATTTCCGGAAAGGGTGCCTGCCTGATAGACAGAGCCATCCGGAGCGATGCAGTTCATGATCTCTCTCTTTCCGCCGTAAGCTGCTGCCGGGAGGCCGCCGCCGATGATCTTGCCGAGGCAGGTCATATCCGGGCGGATATGGTAGCGCGCCTGCGCACCGTGGAAAGAGGTACGGAAGCCACACATGACTTCATCAAAAATGAGGACAGTGCCATGCTTTTCAGTCTCTGCTCGGAGCGTTTCAAGGAAACCCTTGACCGGAGGCACGCAGCACATATTGCCTGCGACCGGCTCAACAATGACAGCAGCGATCTCATCCCCCTCTTCATCCATCAGCTTTTTGAACGCATCGATGTCATTATAAGGGGAAACGAGGGTATCCTTTGCGGTGCCTTTCGTGACACCCGCACTGTCCGGACTGCCAAAGGTCGCTGCGCCGGAACCCGCCTTGACGAGAAGGCTGTCGCCGTGTCCATGGTAGCAGCCTTCAAATTTCAAGATCTTATCACGGCCGGTATAGCCTCTCGCTGCACGAAGTGCGCTCATCGTCGCTTCGGTGCCGGAGTTCACCATACGAAGTTTTTCGATGGAAGGATAGACTTCGTGAATCAGCTCAGCAATTTCTGTCTCCATCGGTGTCGGCGCACCGTAAGAGGTGCTTCGCTCAGCTGCTTTCTGAATGGCAGCAATGACAGCTGGATGTGCGTGTCCGAGGACCATCGGCCCCCAGGAGCCGACGTAATCGATATAGGTATTTCCATCGATATCTGTGATATGAGAACCTTTCGCCGACGCAATGAAGGGCGGCGGGCAGCCCATGTGCGGGTAGGAACGGACAGGACTATTGACCCCGCCGGGCATGAATTTCCGCGCTTCTTCAAACGCAGCTTTGGATTTCGTGAGATCGATCATTTCCCTGCTTCCTCCTTCATCCATTTCGCTACATCAGGCGCATGATAGGAAATGATGATATCGCTGCCGGCACGTTTCATCGAGAGCAGGGACTCCATAACGATCCTCTTTTCATCGATCCAGCCCTTGGCAGCAGCCGCTTTGACCATGGCGTATTCACCGGATACATTGTAGCAGGCCACCGGACGGTCAATGCGGTCGCGCACCTGACGGACAATATCGAGGTAAGCGAGAGCCGGCTTCACCATGATGATGTCAGCGCCCTCTTCCATGTCGAGATCCACTTCCTTCATCGCTTCGCGGCTGTTTGCCGGATCCATCTGGTATCCTCTTCTGTCGCCAAACTGCGGTGCAGAGTCAGCCGCATCGCGGAATGGACCATAGTAGCCGGATGCATATTTCACAGCATACGACATGATGGATACCTGCGCGAGGTCATTCGCATCGAGTGTCTCACGGATCTTTGCGATACGGCCGTCCATCATATCGGACGGTGCGATGATGTCGGCGCCGCATTCTGCCTGAGAAAGTGCGACTTTCGCCAGAAGCTCCAGTGTCGGGTCGTTATCGACTTCATGACCTTTCAGCTGCCCGCAGTGCCCGCTTGTCGTATACTGGCAAAGGCAAACATCCCCCACGATAACCAGATCCGGTACGGCTTCTTTGATGGCACGAATGGCACGCTGCACAGGGCTCGTCATATCCCAGGCGGAGGATCCCTTGTCATCTTTGTATTCCGGCAGGCCAAAGATCTCTACCGCCGGGATACCGAGCTTGTATACTTCTTCTGCCATCTTGACCGCATTATCGACGGAGAGATGGTACTGTCCCGGCATACTCGGGATTTCTTCCCTCACATTCGTTCCCGGTACGACAAAGATCGGGTAGACGAAATCATTCAGTTCCAGAGAGTTTTCTCTGACCATGCTGCGAATGGCAGCCGTTCTTCTTAAACGACGAGGGCGAAGAGTATTGAGTTTCATGATTGTCAGACTCCTTTGAATAAGTGATATACCGTCTGCTTCCACAGGCGAAAATGATACGCAGGGTGCAAGGTTATCGGGCAGCCCCTTTGATTCTGTTTGAAAGCTCTGCTTGGATAGGGAATAAGGAATGTCTGATTCCTTATTGTAAGGAATCGCTGATTCTATCTGATAGCGATTCCATCAGTATTTTTCCGGATTCTTCTCGATCGCTTCCACCAGTCCATCGATGGTATAGACATCAGAAACGATATGCGGCACAAGGCCGTAGCTGCGGCAGGTGTCTGCGGTGATCGGTCCGATGCAGGCGAGCGCGACGCCTTCCAAGAGCTCATTTTTCCCATCGAGCAGTTTCATGAGATTCTGCACGGTCGACGAGCTTGTGAACGTGATGATATCGACTTCATGATGTGTCAGAAGAGAGAGCAGCTGATCCTTGTACTCCAGATCCGGCGTAGTCATGTATGCTTCAGCGACAACGCAATGCGCGCCCATCGCTTCGATGCCTTCAGGGAGAATATTTCTCGCTTCCTTCGCACGAGGGAGGAATACGCGCTCGCCCTTCTGCACCTGCTTTTCCATCTCTGCCAGGAGATCTTCAGCCTTGTATTTTTCCGGCACGCAGTCACAGGAAAGACCGTATTTTCTAAGCTCTTTCGCCGTGACAGGTCCGATGGCTGCGATCTTTACATGTCCCAGCGCACGGACGTCTTTGCCCTGCCGGAAGAGACGGTCGAAGAAGCAGTTTACCCCATTCTGACTGGTGAAAACGATCCACTGGAAGGAGGAGATTTCTGCAATGCCTTTGTCAAGACCTGCATAGTCATCTGACGGAGCGGAGATGGAGATCGTAGGGATCTCTTCGCAGAGTGCGCCTTTGGCATCGAGTGCATGCACGAGCTTCGACGCCTGACTGCGGGAACGGGTCACGACGATGCGTTTTCCGAAGAGCGGACGATTGTCAAACCAGTCCATGGTGCTTCGCAGGTTTACCACATTCCCGACGACGAAGACAGCCGGCGGCTTGATCCCGAGCTTCTTCACATCTTCTGCCGCTTTTTCAAGTGTCGTGGTATAGGTCTCCTGATACGGGCGCGTCCCCCAGCGTACAAATGCTGCCGGTGTCTCACCCGCGCGTCCGTACTTCATCAGCTGGGAGGCAATCATCGCGGTATGGCCGACGCCCATCAGGAAGATCAGTGTATCGACACCGCCTGCCAGCTTGTCCCAGTGAATGGAAGACTGGTCTTTCGTCGGATCTTCATGTCCGGTAATAACGGCGAAGGATGCTGCTACACCGCGATGTGTGACCGGAATGCCCGCATAGGCCGGTGCCGCGATGGCGCTCGTGATGCCGGGTACTTCTTCGAAAGGCACGCCATGTGCGCGGAGTACCTCGATCTCTTCCCCGCCGCGTCCGAAGACGAAGGGATCACCGCCTTTGAGGCGGGCAACGATCTTCCCCTCCTCGCCTTTTTCGGCCAAAAGCTCGCTGATCTCATGCTGCTTCATGGTGTGACAGCCTGCTTTTTTCCCGACATAAATGTATTCGTAGCCGGGCTTCGCATATCTCAAAAGGCGCGGATCCGCCAGATAATCGCCGACGATAACATCAGCTTCTTCCAGGCAGCGCTTGCCCTTCAGTGTCAAAAGTTCCGGATCTCCCGGACCAGCTCCGATCAAATATACTTTCCCTTTTTTCATAGAAATCTCCTCGTGTTCGTTAGTGGGTAGTTCTTGGTATGATGAGGGGTCAGACGTGACGGGTGACTGAAATACCACAGTTAGGCCCCTCGGATCTTACACCTGTTTTTAAATTTTCTGCATTTCCTCAAGCACTTCTCTTCCGCCGGCATCCAAAAGCTCTGCCGCCAAAGCCTTCCCGACAGATACGGCTTCAGAAACAGCAGCCGATCTCTCGCTGCGATAGAGTCTCTTCCCATCGGTGGAAGCGATAAAGGCATGGGCCTCGATGCCGCCATCTTTCGCTGTCGCATAGATACCAGCCGGTACCTTGCAGTCCCCGCCGACTTTGGCAAGGAATGCACGCTCCGTGGTGATACAGGAAGCCACATCGCTGTCATGCAGGAAGGAGATCAAATCCAGTGTTTCCTTGTCATCTGATCTGGCTTCGACCGCCATGACCCCCTGTCCTGCAGCCGGGATGCTTGTCTCTGTATCAATGAAAGAGCAGATGCGCTCAGCAAGACCGAGACGTTTGAGTCCTGCTACCGCAAGAATGATAGCGTCAAAGTCGCCTTCATCCAGATGCCGGAGACGGGTCTGCACATTGCCGCGCAGGGATCTGATTTCCAGATCCGGGCGCAGGTGCAGGAGCTGCGCCTGGCGTCGGAGACTCGATGTCCCCACCTTCGCATGAAGCGGAAGCTCGTCCAGCGACCGGTATTTATTCGACACGAAGGCATCTCTGGGGTCTTCTCTCTTCGTGACTGCGGCGATAGTGAGCCCTTTCGGACATTCCGCTGTCATATCCTTCAAAGAGTGGACGGCGATATCCGCCTTCCCTTCGAGCAGGATGACCTCAAGCTCTTTGATGAAAAGTCCCTTCCCTCCGATTTCAACCAGCGGACGATCGAGGATCTGATCTCCTTTCGTGGTGACGGGGAAAAGCTCGACAGTGAGCCCCGGATGTGCTTCTTCCAAAGCATGAGCGACGTATTTCGCCTGCCAGAGAGCCAGAAGGCTTTCTCTGGTTGCGATGGTGATTTTATTTTTCAAGTGCCTGCCCCTTTCTGACATCCAGCTTGAAGAGACGGGTCACAGCTGACTTATCCGCATCTTCCCACTTGGTTCCCGCGTGTTCATTGAGGTGCATCATCGGTTCTCGAAGGATCTTGCGGACGATCATGCGCGTCATGTACTGCAGGACACGTTTATCTTCCTCTGTCAGTCCATCGATCTTAGCAAAAATATGACGCAGCTCGCGCTGACGGATCTCCTCGGCCTTATCCGAAAGAGACACCATGACCGGACGCGTGGACAGATACGTGAAGCGGTCCTCAATGGACTCTATCTCTTCCTCGATGATGCCCTTCGCACGCTCTGCCTCCCCTTCACGGAAACGGATATTGCTCTCGACGATATCCTGCAGATCATCGATATTGTAAAGCGTCACATGGCGGATATCACCGACCAACGGCTCGATGTCGCACGGCACTGCGATATCGATGGCGACCAGCGGGCGTGTCTTTCTCTTCATCATGAGATTTCTGACATCCCATGCTTTTACGATGTACTGAGAAGCTCCGGTCGCTGTCACGATGATATCGACATCTTCAGCATGTTGGAGCGCTCCTTTGAACGGGACCGTCTCGCCATCGATCTTCTTTGCGAGTTCTTCTGCTTTCTCGATGTGACGGTTTGTCACGATGACCTTTTTGAGACCTTTGCCCTGCAGATTCTTCACCAGCAGCTCAGCCGCCTCACCTGCCCCGAAGACCATGGCAGTACGATCGTCCAAGCCACCCAGGATCTTCTCCGCGAGTTTCACCGCTGCATAGCTGACAGATACCGCGCTGTAGGAAATCTGCGTCTCCGTCCGCACACGCTTGCCCGTACGGATGGCACGGTGAAAGAGAGTATTCAGGATGGTGCGGGTCGCTTTTTCTTCGAGCGCCATCGTGTACGCCGTCTTGATCTGATTCAGAATCTGGCTCTCTCCGATGACCATGGAGTCCAGACCTGAGACCACTTCAAAAAGATGTCGGATGCAGGCTTCCCCTTCAAAATAGAAGAAATACTCATCCTTCGCCTCGCTGTTTCCGGAAAGGGCTAAAAAGAAATCGTACAGTGTTTCCTTCGCTGTCTCATCCTTGAGTACCGCATAGATCTCAGTGCGGTTACAGGTGGAAAGCACGACGGCTTCCTCGATCCCTTCCTGTTCATCCAGATGAATCAGCCCGCTTCTCGCACTGTCTGGCGAAATCGCAAACTGCTCACGAATATCTACCGGGACTGTCTTATGATTCAGCCCCAAAACGACCAACTGCATGACGTACACACTCCTCTGCTTCGTCTAATTTCCCCTGCATCACCAGATGCATGATATCTTCAGTAAAAACAGCTCTCCAGAAGGCTTCTCTGGCCTCGCTGGTGCTGATCCTTTCTTTCATTTCCACTCTCATCTTTCCCACCCGGTCCAGCCACAGGCCAAAGCCTTCGGGGATTTTCAGAGAAAGCCACTCTTTCATATACCGCGCCATCGCAGGCGAGCGGCCATTCGTAGAAACGGTGATCTGGATCCCCCCTGCATCAAAAGCAGCCGGCAGTGAGCAATTCCCCAGCGAAGGAAAATCTGCAGCATTATAAAGGAAATGGCTCTCCTTCGATGCCTGCTGCACCGCTTCTGCCACTTCCCTCACACCACAGGCTGTCACTATCAGTCCATAGGAAGAGAGATCGTCACCACGGAAAAGGTGCTTTTCCCAGTGCACCTTTTTTGCCTCGGAAAGCGCCTCGATGTCAGAAACGACTTCCGGCGCAAGGATCGTCACGTCTGCTCCCTCTGTTATTAACTTTTTCACCTTTCTAAGAGCCACATGGCCGCCGCCGATGACCAGCGCACGAAGGCCTGCCGCTTTGAGATTCACAGGATACAAAAATAATCTCCTCACCATGATCAATAAACTCTGGATCTCCTTTGCCCTGATTCATAAAAAATGATGGCAAATGACCAAATACCAGTATTTTTAATTATACATCAAAAAGATAGCCGTCACAATAAAACAAGCCCATTAGAATATAGGGCTTGTTCTATTGTGCTTTATTATAATATATTTATCCTGAATTTATCTCTGATTATACAATATTAGAGAACCGTTCTACTGCTTTGGCAAAGCGAGCGATCGTCTCCTCGGCATCGCCATGCTCGATACCATCTCGGACGCAGTGCTGAAGATGGCCTTCGAGAATGATCTGTCCCACCTTGTGCAGAGCAGACTTTGCCGCATTCACCTGGGTGATGACATCCTCGCAGGGAACGTCTTCTTCGATCATACGATCGATCGCCTGCACCTGACCAATGATCTTTCTAAGACGGCGATGCAGATTTTCTTCATCCATACATTGTTTCATTTGATATACCTCATATATTGTACGTAACTGGCGGCCACTATCTTTAGTCACCGGATGGCGATCTGACAGTCTATCCGTCTAATGTCTAATGTCTATTCGTCTGTCATCTGACGTCTCAAAGCCTACTCACTTTCCAAGCACTATGCTCTTTACCGGCTCAAAGCTCTTTCGGTGAATCGGCGTGATGCCCAGTGTCTTCAGCGCCGCAATATGCTCGGCAGTACCATAGCCTTTATTTTGGGCAAATCCATAGCCAGGATACTGCCTGTCATACTCATCCATCAGATGATCACGATACACCTTTGCCACGATGGAAGCTGCCGCAACAGAGGCACTCTTCGCATCTCCATGGATCAAGGACTCGGTCGGACAGTTGAAATGAAGCGGCATCGCATCGACAATGACCGCCTCCGGCGAGACCGTCAGATTCTTCACCGCCTGATACATCGCCATCATCGTCGCCTCATAGATATTGACAGCATCGATCTCTTCCGGCGAAAGACTGACAACAGAGATATCCAATGCGCTCTCATAAATCTTCGCTGCGATCTCTTCGCGGTGTTTCGGTGTGACCTTCTTCGAGTCATTGAGCCCTGCACAGAACCAGTGTGGTGGGAGAATGACTGCCGCGACCGTTACCGGGCCGGCAAGCGGTCCCCGACCCACTTCATCGATCCCGACGATATGTGTGAGTCCCTCCTGATAGAAACGGCTCTCCACGTCATACATGGACTCCACGCGGAGACGCTCCCTGCTCTTTCGCGCTAGACGCTTCATATAGGAGCCTACAAGGGTCTTCACGCCCTTCCTCTCATCAGAAAGTATCTCCTGCAAAAGCTCTTCTGCAACATCATCCTGTGAAAGGATGGTACGGATTTCAGAAATAGTCATAGTGCCTCACATGATTTTGTACTACGATAGAGAAAAACAACAGCAAAATAAGAATACGCCGCCTTGGAATTTTTCATCGATAAAAACACATTCCCCCAAAACAGAAATCCTGGTGAAGCATTTGCATCATATAGAGACCGATGAACCATCGGAGCCTTCTTTCTTCCATTACTTTTCCGGAAGCGGATCCAGCGTCAGCTTCCCGAGCTTCCCGCTTCGGAAATCACGGAGGACCACCATTTCTGCGCGATCATAGTCGATGGCTCCGCCGGGGAGAAGACAGCCTCTTCTCCTTCCGGCCGCCTCCAAAAGCAGCTGCGGATCCTGATGGACATCTTCGATATCATACTTTTCCTGCAAAACCCAGGGTGCCGTTTCTGCCAGAGAAGCAAGCAGCTCCGGGACAACCTCATCGGCATTGAATACATCGCCTGCGATCGCACCTGTTGCCGCCAGCCTGAGCGCAGCGACCTGATCATCAAATTTCGGCCAGAGTACACCCGGTGTATCCAGCAGATCAAGTCCTTCAGAGAGGCGCACCCACTGTTTACCCCGGGTATGTCCCGGAGTATTCGCCGTACGCGTCGCTGCCGTGCCGGCAAGAAAATTGATCAGCGTAGATTTCCCCACGTTCGGGATACCGAGGATCATGAGACGCACCGAGCGGCTCTTGATGCCGCGTTTTCGCCACTTCGCCAGCATCGGCTCTGCAGTCTCCCGGATCAGAGCCAGCAGCTTTTTCTTATTTTTACTGTTCCCGACGCTCATGGGGACGACTGGTATATTTTTCTTCTGATAATAAGAGATCCAGCGATCCGTCGCCTTCGGATCCGCCAGATCCGCTTTATTCAGTATGACGATCCGAGGCTTTCCCTGCACCAGCTCTTCCACCATGGGATTCGCACTCGACATCGGAATCCGGGCGTCCAAGAGTTCAGCTACGACATCCACTGCCTTTAGGTGACTTTCGATCATCCGCTTCGTCTTGGTCATATGACCGGGAAACCATTGAATTAGCATACGCACCTCCCGGATACCATACGGGGTATCCTGATAACTGTTCTATTTTAACATAAATGGGAGGTTTGGGAAACGCCGATTCCATCGTGATCCATTTTCACTCCCTAAAAAAAGCGGTCCGGGAAAGACTGATGCATCACAGTATCTGTCTTTCCTGAGCCGTCGATCTTTCATTTCCTATTTCCTGTTTTTCATGACCTTTTCTACCGCCGCATCCACATCGCGACAGATATCCGTGACACTTCGAAGCACACCCTCTTTGGCACACGGGATACGCTCCCAGCCGTAAAAGCGTATCAGCGCCTGATAGGCATCATGACACTTCCTGAGGTAGTCCAAATGCTGCTCATGGATATCCATCGAACCACCCTCGGCAGCCCGGGCTTTTACCAGCGCTTCAGACATTTTAAGAGGAATATCTAAAAGGATGACAAGATCCGGACGCGGCAGCTCCAGCTCTTCGTACTCGGTCTTTTCCAGCCAGGAAAGGAACTGCGTCCGCTCTTCCTCGTCATCATACTTTGTCATCTGATGTACCATATTGCTTGTGGTGTAGCGATCGGCAATAATGATGCCGCCTTTCTCGTAGAAATCCTTCCACTTCATGCGATATGAGGCGAAACGATCGACCGCGTAGAAAAGAGAAGCGGCATAGGGATTCACATCGCCGGGATCCGCCCCAAAGTCACCTTTTAGGTACATCTTTACCAAGGCCGACGAGTCGCTCGCATAATCAGGGAAGGAAATATGCATGACATCCTTCCCAGCTTCTTTAAGTTTCTTTTCCAAAAGAGCCGACTGGGTCGCCTTTCCACTGCCGTCAATGCCCTCCAGAACTATCAATGTGCCATGTGTCATAGTTGCGTCCTTTTTATATGAATCATTTTTCGATGATAGCAGACCGGGATCAGGACTTCGCAGAGCGGTCGGATACGAAAGCGCCACGCCCCACTTCCCCGATGATCGTCATGCGAGGAAAATGTCCTATGCCTTGCAAGCGATGAAGGGAAAAGAAAGTCTAAAATCCAGTCTCTTCGTCTCTCCGGCTACCTCCACTTCTACATTTTCCCATGTCCCCACGGAAAAAGCAACAGCCCACGGCTGTTGCTTTTGAATCGCTATTCCTATTTCTTCTTTTTCGGATTGAAAGCATTCATGGCATGATCGACACCATGAGCCAGTGCGTCCTCGATGGAGTCAGCGGTATGAATCTTCGCCGTCTCGATAAGCTCGATATCTTCCCCGTAAGGGCGCTGCAGGACATGCTCAATGACGGTATGCCCGTCCTTCGGATGGCCTACACCGATGCGGAAGCGATTGAATGCCTCGCTCCCAAGGCAGGCAATAAGGGACTTGATCCCATTATGCCCGCCTGCCGATCCCTTTTTTCGAATGCGTGTCTTTCCCGGCGGCAGGTCAAGGTCATCGCAAATGATGAAAATATCATCCAGATCCACCTTGTAGTACTTGGCGATCGCGCCGACCGCTTCGCCGGAAAGGTTCATATACGTCAGCGGCTTCACAAGAAGAACCTTCTCTCCGCCCACGATGACGGTGGCAATGTCGGCTTTCATGTCCTTCTTCCAGCTGGCGACCTTCCAGCGATCCGCCAAAATGTCGATCACATCGAAGCCCATGTTGTGCCGCGTATGCTCATATTCCTTTCCCGGATTTCCCAGGCCTGCAATGATCTTCATTATTTATCAAAGAGGGAGCTGACGGAAGCGTCGTGGAAGATACGGAGGATGGCTTCGCCAAGAAGCGGAGCAATGGAAAGCTGGGTCAGCTTGCTGCCAAGGCCTTCCACTTTTTCTTTTTCAACCGGCAGAGAATTGGTGACGATGAGTTCCTTAATGTTGGATTTACTGATTCTTTCCGTAGCCGGATCTGTCAGTACCGGATGGCATACAGCTGCATAGACATCTCTTGCACCGGCTTCTGCAAGGGCTTTGGCACCTTCACAGAGAGAGCCTGCGGTATCTACGATATCATCGACGACAAAGCAGTTTCTGTCCTTCACATCACCGATAATGTTCATGACCTTGGCTACACCCGGTTCCGGACGACGTTTTTCAATGATGGCGATCGGAGCGCCGACACGGTCAGCCAGCTCTCTTGCACGGGTAACGCCGCCGAGATCCGGAGAAACGATGGTGAGGTTTTCCAGGTTCTTGGATTTTACATAGTCTGCGAGCAGAGATGCAGACATGAGGTGGTCTACAGGGACATTGAAGAATCCCTGAATCTGTCCTGCGTGCAGATCCATGGTCACTACACGGGTCGCACCGGCTGCCGACATCAGGTCAGCGACCAGCTTGGAGGAAATCGGTTCACGGCCGCGAGTCTTGCGGTCCTGACGTGCATAGCCATAGTAAGGTACTACACAGGTGATATGACGGGCAGATGCTCTCTTCAGTGCGTCAATCATGATGAGCATTTCCATCAGATTGTCATTAACCGGTGCACCGGTCGGCTGAATGATGAAGCAGTCTTTGCCGCGGACACTTTCATTGATCATCACCTGAATTTCACCATTGTTGAATTTGCCGCAGATGGCTTTTCCAAGCGGAACTCCGATGTAGTCGGAAATTTCCTTTGCCAGTGCGGGGTGAGAATTCCCTGTAAAAATTTTCAATTTAGACGTGTCTTCCATGTCCATTTTGCTGCCTCTCCCTTTCCTTTCATTTCTTTGAAAGTTGTAAAATGTATTTTCTGCCGTCGGAGCGTCACTCCCTTTTGCCCCAGCAGGCATATTGCTTCTATATTATACCAATCCTTTGCAAAAATGCCAAAAAAAGTTTGATGATCGCCTGAAAATCGCCAGTGCAGGAACCAAAGGCTCCACAGGATCGCAGGACGAAACATCGAAAACGCCGCAAGGTTTTGATGGAAAAGATATCAAACCATTTGATGCAGCGAACGCCTAGAGGGCGTCATATAGTTTCCCTTTGACCGCAGAACCGGTAAAACCCGGGATCCGTTAATCTTTATACGTATTCTCGTCGACCCAGCCTTCGATATTTCTCTGCTTCGCTCTCGCGACCGAAAGAGCTTTTGCCGGGACATCCTTTGTGATGGTGGAGCCGGCGGCAGTGAAGGCTCTCTCTCCGATATGGACAGGAGCGACCAGGTTTGTATTGCATCCGATGAAGGCGTGATCATCAATGGTGCAGCGATGCTTGTCCTTCCCGTCAAAATTGACAGTCACTGTACCACATCCGAAATTGACATTCTTGCCCAGATCCGAATCGCCGCAGTAGATGAGATGCGGCAGCTTCGTGCCATCGCCCACATTGGAATTCTTGACTTCGACGAAATTACCGATCTTCACATGGTCATGCAGTACCGTATTCGGGCGGAGATGGACGAAAGGCCCGATCTCGTCATAGCTGCCAATGCTGCATTCATGACCGTACACGCGATTCAGATGCGTGAAATCACCGCAGTGTACATCGGCCAGCTGGGTATCCGGTCCGATCTCGCAGTGCTTGCCGATGACTGTCTTCCCCTGAAGCATAGTCCCCGGCAGCAACACGGTATCACAGCCGACTTCGACATCCTGCTCGATATAGGTATGCTCCGGGTCAATGATGCTGACACCGGAAGCCATAAGCGCTTCTGCTTTGCGAAGGCGCAGGATGCGGTCAGCGGCTGCGAGCTGGATGCGGGAATTCACTCCCATCGTCTCATCGGCATCGTCCGCTGCGACCGGAACGACCTTGAGGCCTTCTTTGATCATGATCCCGAAAACATCCGTCAGATAGTACTCGCCCTGTGCATTTTTGTTATCGATCTTTTCGAGTGCATCGAGCAGAGCACCCACCTGAAAGACATACGTGCCTGTATTGATCTCATGGACGGCGAGCTGTTCCGGCGTGCCATCCTTCTGTTCTACAATGCATGTCATGTGTCCCGCTTCATCACGGAGCACACGGCCATAGCCGAAAGGATCATCGAGGATCGCGGTCAGCACCGAAGCAGCCGCACCCTCTTCCCTGCAGGTCTTTGCCAGATGCGCAATCGTCTCCGCGCGCAGCAGCGGCGTATCCCCGCAGATGACCAGCACATAGCTGTCTCTGTCTTTTTCAAATTCCGGCACCGCCTGCATGACAGCGTGGCCGGTCCCAAGCTGCTCCTCCTGATGGACAAAGGACACCTCTTGATTTCCAAGATATTCTCTTACCAGATGTTCCTTGAAGCCGGTGATCACGACCTGATGATCCGAGCCCGCTTCTCGCACGAGGCGGATGACCTGCTCGACCATCGGTACTCCGCATACGCGGTGCAGCACCTTTGGAAATTCAGACTTCATGCGTGTGCCCTGTCCGGCAGCTAAAATAACGGCGGTAAATTCTGCCATAGTTTCCTCCTATTGAAATCCCATTTCATATCAAGCAATGGGAGCAGCGTATCCGTTCCCCTGTTTTTCAGATAGATAGCAGGCTTTTTATCGAAAACCTGTAATTTTTATTGTAGCAAAACAGAGGGTGCATCGCAAGGGAAAAACAGGGATCCATGCTTTGAAATGGGAAATGTCGGTTTTCTGAAATCGTGCAGATAGCATGCTTCCCGTTCCGTCATGACTTGGCTCGGGATGCTAAGAGCGAAAAAGTCTATCGGCGCTTCATTTTTGCCGCCCACGTGGATCCATGAGAACCTGCTTAGCCCTAAACGTCAAACAAAAAGGACCATGACAAGGTGTCATGGCCCTTCTTACTCAGCTTTTATCAATGAAAGCGTCTCATTTTATGAGTGAGGCTGCCATTGCCGTAGATGGAATCTGCATCCAGATCTTCTTCGATACGGAGGAGCTGGTTGTACTTAGCTACACGTTCGCTTCTTGCCGGAGCGCCGGTCTTGATCTGGCCAGCGTTCAGAGCGACGGCAATGTCTGCGATGGTGGTATCTGCGGTTTCACCAGAGCGGTGGGAAATGACAGCGGTATAGCCTGCGCGCTGTGCCATCTGTACCGCTTCGAAGGTTTCGGTCAGGGTGCCGATCTGGTTCAGCTTGATCAGAATGGAATTCGCTACACCCATGTGAATGCCCTTGGAAAGGCGTTTGGTATTGGTGACGAAGAGATCATCGCCGACGAGCTGGACTTTGCTGCCGAGGCGGTCGGTCAGTTTCTTCCAGCCTTCCCAGTCCTCTTCTCCGAGTCCGTCTTCAATGGAGATGATCGGGTACTGGTCGATCAGGTGTTCATAAAAGTCGATCATTTCCTCTGCGGTCTTGGCTGCGTGATCCCCAGCGAGGTGGTAGAGACCGTCATCTCCTAAAAGTTCGGAAGCTGCGACATCGGTGGAAAGGACGATGTCCTTGCCAGCGGTGTAGCCGGCTTTTTCGATAGCTTCGCAAATGACTTCCATCGCAGCTTCATTGGACGGGAGGTCCGGTGCAAAGCCGCCTTCATCACCGATCGCGGTGGAAAGACCCTTCGCTTTCAGTACATTTTTCAGGGCATGGTAAACTTCCGCACACATGCGGAGCGCTTCTCTGAAGTTTGGAGCGCCGACCGGCATGATCATGCTTTCCTGAATATCGACGTTGTTGTCTGCATGTGCGCCGCCATTCATGATATTCATCATTGGTACCGGCAGGTTGTGTGCGTTCACGCCGCCGAGATACTGGTACAGCGGAAGGCCGGCAGACTGGGCTGCTGCATGAGCGGCAGCGAGGGAGACGCCGAGAATCGCATTTGCGCCAAGGCGGCTCTTATTTTCGGTGCCGTCGAGGTTGATCAGGATGTGGTCAAGGCCTCTCTGGTCGCTGGCATCCCAGCCAAGGACCGCATCTGCGATTTCGCCATTGACGTTGTTCACAGCCTGCAGCACGCCTTTGCCGTCATAACGGTCCTTATCTCCGTCACGGAGCTCCGTGGCTTCGAACATGCCGGTGGATGCACCAGACGGCACAGCGGCTCTGGCGAAGGTGCCGTCTTCGAGCTGCATATCGACTTCGACAGTCGGGTTTCCACGGGAATCCAAAATTTCTCTTGCGTGCAGATCAGTAATTGCTGCCATTGTTCTTACTCCTTTGAATATGTAGTAGCTAGGGATTTGGTTGATCCTCGGAGGACAGGAATCAGGTTGGCCGGCTTCTCATCATTTTTGACTGGCCCGCCCCTGCCCTTCGGGCATCCCCCTTCCATGGGTAATGCTATTAAGTTAAGGAAATCGTTA
>DLZS01000081.1:17085-28421 GCA_003447275.1 Dialister sp. | reverse complement strand
CGTTCTGCCGCTTAACTTAATGGTATTACTTCCATGGGAAGGGGGAGAATATTTGCTGTGATTTTTTTATAAAGCCCTTATTTCCCAGCCTTTTCATAGATGCTGAGGAAATCCTCGGGTTTGAGGCTTGCGCCGCCGATAAGAGCTCCGTCGATGTCTTTTTCTTTGAGGAAATCAGCGATATTTTCACTCTTGACGGAACCACCATAGAGGATCCGGATATCGGAGGCTGCTTTCTTGCCTGCGATGTCCTTCACCGTCTCACGGATGAAAGCACAGACCGCTTCCGCATCTTCGGCCGTCGCAGCCGCTCCGCTGCCGATAGCCCAGATGGGTTCATAAGCGATGACAAGAGAGCCCACATCCTTCTTATCAATGCCCCCAAGTGCACTGCGGATTTCCGAAGCGATGCGCTTCTCGGTCTGACCATTCTTTCTCTCTTCTGCTGTTTCGCCGACGCAAAGGATCGGTGTCATGCCATGTTCCTTGACGGCCTTCACCTTGCGCGCGATGAATTCATCGCTCTCGCCCAGGATCTCACGGCGTTCCGAATGACCGCAGATGACATAGCTGCAACCGAGGCCTTTCAGCATGGCCGGAGATATCTCCCCGGTAAATGCGCCCTTCTCTTCCGGGTACACATTCTGCGCGCCCCAACGGACCGAGGTACGGGCGAGGAAGAAATTCGTCAGCGGCAGGTCGGTGAACGGCGGGCAGATGAGCATTTCCACGCCCTCTTTCTTCTGCAGTTTGAAATGCTTGAAGAAGACCTCCGCCTCTTCGACCGTGCAGTTCATTTTCCAGTTTCCTGCGATAAGGATCTGTCTCACGGGGATCACTCCTTATCCGCCAGGATAGATACGCCCGGAAGGACCATGCCTTCGAGCATTTCCAGTGAAGCGCCGCCGCCGGTAGAGACGTGGGAGAATTTGTCTCCGAGCCCCAGCTCATCGACGACAGAGGCTGATTCACCGCCGCCGATGACGGTGGTCGCATCGAGATCAGCCATCGCTCTTGCGATGGTGAAGGTGCCTTTCGAGAATGGTTTCATTTCAAAGACGCCCATCGGCCCATTCCATACGACAGTCTTCATCTTTTTCAAAGTTTCCACATAGAGCTCGATGGTCTTCGGCCCGATATCGAGCGCCATCCATGGGTCCTGAAATTCTTCTTTGGAGAGGACCTTGGTATTCGCATCTTCCGCGAAGGCATCGCCTGCCATGAAGTCGACCGGCAGCATGATCTCGCTGCCCATATCATGAGCCTTCTTCATGAGATTTCTGGCGAGATCGAAACGATCCTTGTCCTGCAGGGATTTGCCCATGTCGTAGCCTTCCGCTGCGACAAAGGTATTCGCCATGCCGCCGCCGATCAGGATGACATCGGCTTTTTCCATCAGATTCGCGATAACCTGGATCTTGTCGCTGATCTTCGCGCCGCCGATGATGGCAGCGAACGGACGCTCCGGCTTTTCGATAACGCCATCAAGGAAATCGATCTCCTTCTTGAGAAGCAGTCCGGATACCATCGGCATCAGTTTGCCGACACCGGCAATGGATGCATGGCTTCTGTGCGATACGCCGAATGCGTCATTGACCGCCAGGTCGCAGCCTTCGACCAGAGCTTTTGCAAAGGCCGGATCATTCTTTTCTTCTTCTTTATGAAAGCGAAGATTTTCAAGGAGAAGGACTTCGCCTGGTACAAGCGCTTCCTTCTTCTCCTTTGCCTCTTCGCCGATACAGTCAGAGGCGAATTTCACATCCATGTGCAGCAGTTCAGAAAGACGCTTTGCGACCGGCGCAAGAGACAGGTCCTGCTTCACTTCGCCCTTCGGACGCCCCATATGGCTCGCAATGACGAGCGCAGCGCCATGGTCAAGAAGCCAGCGCAGCGTCGGCAGGGTCGCCACGATGCGGCGGTCATCGGTGATATGACCTTCCTTGTCATGCGGCACATTGTAGTCCACGCGGATATAGATGGTCTTGCCTTCCGGTTTCAAATCATAAATGGTCTGCTTGTTCATTCTTACAGTCCTTTCGATGCGACGAATTTAACGAGGTCGATGATTCTCATGGAGTAGCCCCATTCGTTATCATACCAGGCAATGACTTTGACCAGATTTCCTTCCATAACCATGGTGAGCAGGCTGTCGACGGTGGAGCTGACATCGGTGGTCTTGAAGTCGGAAGAAACGAGCGGTTCATCAGTGTATGCAAGGATGCCATTCAATTCACCTTCTGCCGCCGCTTTAAGTGCTGCATTGATCTCTTCCTTCGTAGCCGGCTTTTCGATCTCAGCGACGAGGTCGACCAGGGATACATCCGGGGTCGGTACACGGATCGCAAGACCATTCAGCTTGCCTTTGAGTTCCGGAATGACGATGCCGATGGCTTTGGCTGCGCCCGTGGAAGTCGGGATGATATTTTCCGCTGCCGCTCTGCCGCGTCTGGCATCCTTCTTGTGTGCCTTTTCCAGAATCGCCTGGTCATTCGTGTAGGAATGAACCGTGGTCATCAGGCCGCGGACGATGTGGAATTTTTCATTCAGCACTTTGACCACCGGAGCGAGGCAGTTCGTGGTGCAGGAGGCATTGGAAATGATATTGTCCGTTTCCGGATCGTAGGTGTTTTCATTGACGCCCATTACGATGGTCGCATCATCATCCTTGCCCGGCGCAGTGATGATGACCTTCTTCACAGTGCCTTTGATGTGCTTGCCGGCACTTTCTTTATCTTTCAGCTTGCCAGTAGATTCGACAACGATCTCGACGCCGTACTTGCTCCAGTCCAGATGTTCCGGATCGCGGTCAGAGAAGACATGGACTCTCTTGCCATCAATGATGAGATCATCGCCATCGATCTTGACGTCCTTGCCAAGTCGGCCATGGACAGTATCATATTTCAGAAGATACTCTGCAGTTTCCACGCCGCTCGGGTTATTGATAGCGACCACTTCCAGATCATCTCTATCCAGAAGTCCGCGGAATACCAGTCTGCCAATTCTGCCAAAACCATTGATACCGATCTTTGTCATCTTATATACCCTCCTGTAACTGAACCTGCTTTTGAAGCAGCTCTTCTGAGGCGCCGCGCAGAGAAACCCCTTCACCGACAGCCTAAAACATGCGGGCTCGATGGGATATCTTCTTTCGAACCGCCCGCACTGTAAAACCGATACAAAAACTTCCTGCCCGCTTCCATTTCCCTTGCTCCATACAGAGGAAATCGGGCGAAACATTACGACTACAGTATATCACGCCGGCTTTAATACTACAATATCTCTTGCGAGATTTCTATTTAAGTATACTCTTTTAAGTAAAAAGAGTGTCAAATAAATTCCAAAATGCCTGCAGGCATCTTGTCAGGGTGAGAAGCTGCGGACCTCACCCATCGGCTTTCGTTGATCACGCCGCGATAAGGCGTGATGGGTCGGGGCATGTGCCTGTCGCTCTCTTCCGCTGTCCCTTCCCCGTCAGCGAAAACTGCGACAGACGCCTCTCACTATCTCATTCCCCAGGAATCACTAAGCTTTCCAAACCCGTTCATCCTGATCTTCATCCTTTCTTTCCAAAAACGCATCGACCTTTCCATTTCGATGACTTTTTTGAAAGAATTTACCGTTTCTACATTCCATTGTTAGAAAGAAACGACTATAATATACATAGACAGAATGAAATAGATAAATATGTTGTTCCTCCCCGATCATCGGTTCTTTCAATCGTTATGAGGTTTTACTCTTGTCTTTCAATATGGCAAGAGATCCTCTGTGCCGATCAGGGAGCAGCCGTTACCTTCAATTCCCACTTTTCCCGAAAGGAGTACCCTCTATGTCCTGGAATACAAAAATCACAAAACTTTTAGGCATCGACTATCCGATCATTCAGGGCGGCATGGCCTACATTTCTGACGGTCTCCTCGCTGCTGCCATGAATCATGCCGGGTGCGCCGGCGTCATCGGAAGCGGCGGCTTCTCTGTCGATGAGATCCGTGACCACATCCGTCAGGCGAAGGACATCTTAGGCCCGGGCAAATGCTTCGGCGTGAACCTCATGCTGCAGATGCCGAATAAAGATGATGTCGCACAGCTCATCTGCGATGAGAAAGTCCCCTTCGTCACCATCGGTGCCGGAAACCCTATCCCCTATTTCGACCCCTTCCATCATGCCGGCGTGAAATGCATCCCCGTCGTGCCGAATGTCAAGCTCGCCCATCGCGTACAGGACGCAGGTGCCGATGCCCTCGTCGTCGAAGGCATGGAAGCCGGCGGCCATGACGGCAAGATCACCCTCATGGCTCTTCTTGAAAACGTCCTCCCCGAGATCGAGATCCCGGTCGTCGCAGCCGGCGGCATCGTAGACGGACGTGCTGTCGCTGCGGCTCTCCTCATGGGTGCCTCCGGCGTACAGATGGGCACGCGTTTCCTTCTCTCCGAAGAATGCCGCCTCCACCCGAATGCGAAACAAGCCATCATCGACGCTGCCGACACCGACTCCGTCGTGACGGGCTTCACTACCCGAGATACCGTCCGCGGTCTTAGAAATCCATTCTCTGAAAAATACCTGAAGCTCGAATACAGCGGTGCTCCGCAGTCCGAGCTCACCGCCCTCGCCGCTGGAACGAACCGCAAAGCCGTCATCGACGGTGACACAGAGAACGGCTTCGTCTTAGCCGGCATGTCCCTCACCCACCTCACGAAAGTACAGCCTGTGCAGGAAATCGTGGAAGAGCTCGTGAGCGAAGCAGAAAGAAGACTCGCCGCGGCACCGAAGTTGATTTAAGGAAACGCTGATCAAATCACTGCATCTGATTTTACATGCATTTTTATGCACTGCCACGCCATCATTCTTACCTGATATATGCATTTGAAAAGCCCCCATCGACATCGTCGACGGGGGCTTTTCAGGCGCCTCACATCACAGGAATACCGTTTACCAACATATCTTATTTCCTAAAAACAAAGAGATGCTCATGCGCGATGAGGAGGAAATTATATTTCACACTGTTCGTCTTCCAGAATCCTGTCGCGCGGCAGTTATGCTGGGTCTTCACAATGAGCTCTTTCAATGTGAAACCGGCGGCTAGAAAGCGTTCCATGACTTGGAAGCCGAGGGGGATCATACAACCCTTCTGCCTCATGTCCCCCATGAGGACGGCGCAGAATTTGCCTTTCTTCAAGACGCGATAGCTTTCCCCTGCCACCTTCTCCATTTCCGTAAGGAAAGCCTCGCCCTTGAGATGGGATAAGTCCCTCGCGAGATCCTCGCTGTAGCGGATGATATCCGCATAGGGCGGGTGCGTGCAAATGAAGTCTATCGAGGCATCGGGAAGGAAATCCAGATGCCTCGCATCGCCTTCCCGGATGATGATTTTCCCCGCATCTTCCCAAGGGAAATCGCATTTCTCATGGCACCTGGAGAGCGCCGCGGGATTCACATCGAGGCCGATGCAGTTCCTATGAAGGAGCTTCGCCTCGACAAGCGTCGTCCCGCCACCGGCAAACTGGTCGAGCACCCAGTCGCCTTCTTTGGAGTAGCGAAGGAGAAGATTTCTGGGAATGTAGGGGGACCAGTTGCCACGATATTTCGCATCATGCGTCGCCCAGCTGCCGCGCTCAGGAAAATCCCAGGCGGTATTCATCTCGAGTTCAAAGTTTTCGGGCTCCCATCTCATTGGTTTTCCTCGCTTTGCGTGAGCCCCTGCATCCAACGAAGCCAGGAGGCGACGGTCGAGGCGCGGCGACGAGCCACACTCTCACTGCACACAGAAGAGCGCATCATTTCATCCACGATTTTACTTTTTTCCGGTACTTTTCCGCCCACGACCATTTGCCCGAAAAGGTCATGAAAGATGCGATGTTCGAGAAGAAGTGCCGCCAGCTTGAGCTGCCGGTCGCGATAGGGCATGGCGTACACCTTGCGTCCAAGGCTTGATAGCTTCACCACCACGCCTTCCTTCGTCGTCACTTTTTGAAAGAGCCCCAGATACGCTCCCGCATTGAAGTAGTAGTCCGACTGGCGGACGCGGAACTGCATGCGTTCCGCGATTTCCTCGGTCGTCATATCCTGCTCAGCGAGCTGTTCCAAGAGGGAAATCACGCGCCACATGGAGTCTGCCTGCGGGAAAGGCGGCGTATTGCCCTGCCCGCACTGGCTATCGTCGGTCAAAACGTCCGTCTCCTTCCAGAGCTGGTACAGGTTCTCTTCCGTGATCTGCACTGGTGCAAGTGAGTAGCACGCCTTCTTTATAAGGCGAATTGACGAATAATCCATGGGATCGTCAAAACGATACTCTAACAGACGATAAATCTGATTCACATACTGTGAGAAAACGAGACGGATCGGCTTTTTCACGCGGCTCATCCAGAGCCGGTACGGATAGTAGAGCTGCCGCACGTGGAAATCGGGATGCAGTACATTTTTCGCTTCCATGATAATGACATGGCTGTCATTCTCAAAGCCACCATCGATCTCACACTGCGCCCCCTCCACTGCGACACGCCGGGGCGTCCCCGTGTAGGAATTCACCTCAAAGTCGAAGCTGCCCGTCCCCATCCGCCCATTGAATGTCTCCACCGTACCTTCGCTCTCAAGGAAGCGGTCCAATACGTCAGAAAGCAGCAGGACATTGATGGCATTTGACTCCGAAGAAATCTCCTGCAGATTGACCGACTCATACCGGCTTTTGAAATGGATTTCCTCCATCTTCCGCTCCGCCTCGCCGAAGGGCGGCAGTTTCTGGTACAGCGCAAAGTCACTCATCACATACGCTTTGCGAGAGACAGGGAGCAGATTCAGCCTTTTCTCCTTCAGAACCGCAGGAAGAGACTCCTCACTGTCCCACTTCGCCATGAGCCGCGGCTCGCGGAACTCTTTGATCTGGTCTGCCCCGATAAAGAATGTCCCTCTTTCTGACACTTCCCGATCGATATGGTATTTCGCGATCAGCTGCCTCCACGCGCTGTCCGCCGCCTTCTCCTGCCCCACGCCCTTAGATGCCATACGATATCAGCACCTCATTGATCTTCCCCCGCTTTGCTCCCTGGCTGTTCACGCTGCGGAACGCCCGCACCGTGACGAGGTCATACTCTTTATACAGCTCACGGATTTCAGGGCAGTCTGAATTCGACTGCAGGAATGGAATGCCACGCGAGCGAAGGGCATCACACGCTTCCTTCAGCGCCACCTGCTCCTCATAGCCGAAGCCCTGCTCCGTATAGCTCGTAAAGGAAGAGGACGATGAAATCGGCATGTACGGCGGATCCAGATACACGAAGTCCCCGGATTGCGCCCCCTCCAGAATGTCCCGGTAGTCGCGGTTCTCGATCTGGATCTCCTTTTCCCGAAAATAGGCGGATACCACGCGAAGCGCCTCTGCATTCACAATGTTCGGATGCTTGTAGCGCCCGAAAGGCACGTTAAACTGCCCCTTCGAGTTCACTCGAAAGAGCCCGTTGTAGCATGTCTTATTCAGATACAGAAATCGCGCCGCCCGCTCAACTGCGGGAAGCTCTCGGTAGCTTTCTGCTCGATCCCAGCTGCGCACTTCATAGTAATATTCCTTGCTGTTCTGCTCCGCGTGCTGTGCCAGACAGGAAATCAATGCCTCCACATCGTCCTTGATGACGCGGTAGACATTGATCAGATCCCCATTGTAATCATTGATGACCGCTTTCTCCGGCAGCAGGGAGAAAAAGACAGCACCCCCCCGAAAAAAGGTTCGATATATCGTGTGTAAGGGACGTTTTCCACGCGAGGCAGGATCTCACGCAGCAGCTGCCGCTTGCCGCCCACCCATTTCAATACCGGACCGATCACTTGACTTTCTCTCATAGCTTCTCCTTTCAGAAATAGAATATTTTCGATCTATTGTACTATTGATCTCTGCTATGAGTCAACGCCAAAAGCCCCTTCCCGAATGGGAAGGGGCGGGTGACTGGGGACTAGTGACTTGTGGCTAGTAGCTAGGGACTAGTGGCTAGGAATTAGGAGTCTCAAGTGACTGGGGACTAGTGACTGGTGACTTGAATACTATTTTCGGGCATCGCCCCATATATACTCGCGGCGAAGCCGCCACCACCATTTCTAATTTCTCATTTCTAATTCCTCATTCGAGCAAAGCTTTCACCCGCAAGCAAAGGGCGGCACGCCCGCGGGGCTAACCCTAAAACAGCCAAGAAAGGATGATCCCTATGCCAAATACGATGTACCAGGTCTCCACACTGCAGGCCCTCATGATGGGAGACTACGAAGGACACATATCCATTCGTGCGCTTTTAAAAAAAGGCGATACAGGGCTCGGCACCTTTGACAGTCTTCACGGAGAAATGATCCTGCTAGATGGCATCTGCTATCGGGCGCTCGAAGATGGCCATGTGGAGGTCTCGCAAGAAGAAGACCGCTCCCCTTTTGCCGTCGCTTCTTTTCTGAAAGAGGACGACGCTTTCCCTATCAGTGCCCCTGATTTTTCTGCGCTGCAGCAGGCGCTCAATGCAAGACGCATTCGTCAGGGAAAGAATAATATCTGCCTTTGCCGCATAGATGGCGACTTTGAAGAAATCAAAGCACGCTCGGAAGTCCCGCAGACAAGGCCGTACCGTCCGCTTGCGGTCGCCATGAAGACAGACCAGCGGGAATTTACCTTCGAACATGTATCGGGCAGTCTCGTCTGTGTCTATTTCCCGCCCTACATGGATAAGCTGAATATGGCAGGCTGGCATATCCATTTCATTTCCAAAGACAGGCGTCATGGCGGTCATGTCTTTGGTCTATCCCTGACCAAAGGCAGCGCGCGCCTCGCGTCTCTCCCCTCTTTCGAACTTGCCATCCCGCAGGAATCCGATTTCCAGCATCTCGATCCCACGGTCTCGAAAGAAGATATCGAAGCGGTAGAAGGGAAGAAGGCGTAACGTGTTCAAAGGGTTTTATGGATGCCATAGGTTTCCCATAAGTAAAATGACACGGCGTCTCTTTTTTATGCCCCGCCCCTTTCCGCTCTGCCTCTCGAACCTTTAACGCCTCATTCCTCATATCAAAAAGGAGCCCTCATGAAGCAATTATTATCCATCATCGCACACAATCGTCCGGGTGTGCTCTCCAAGATCACCGGACTGATCTCGCGCCGCGGCTACAATATCGACAGTCTGATGAGCGGCACCACAGAAAAACCGGGCTATGCCCGCCTTACGATCACCGTCGATGCGGATGACCGCACCGTAGATCAGATCTCCCGCCAGGTCGAAAAGATCAGCGAAGTCGAGAAGATCACAGTCCTCAAAAAAGAAACAAGCGCCCTTCGCAGCATGCTCCTCATCAAGGTGCACGCCGGTGATAAGCGCATGGAGATCCTGCAGCTCGCCGCTGCTTTCCGCTCCCATGCCATCGACATCACCGGTGACAGCATGACATTCGTAAATACCGGTAGCGAAGACAAGCTCCATGCGTTCGTGAATGCCCTTCGCCGTTACGGCATCGTCGAAATGGTCCAGACAGGCGTCGTCGCTCTGGCTCGCGGTGATGAAGCTTTGATTTTAGATGGCTCTCGCTATGAATGGCCTGAGCAGTATGACACTGTAGGAGGTAAATGAGATGAAATTGACAGGTGCAGAAGTCATGGTCAAATGCCTCCAGGCAGAAGGCGTTTCCACTATTTTCGGTTATCCGGGCGGCGCTATCCTCCCCTTCTACGATGCCCTGCGTGATGAGACATCGATCCGCCATATCCTGACCGCGCATGAGCAGGGCGCAGCGCACGCCGCCGACGGCTATGCCAGAGCGAGCGGTACGGTCGGAGTCTGCTGCGCGACCTCCGGCCCCGGGGCGACGAACCTCGTCACCGGCCTTGCGAATGCTTTCCTCGACTCGATCCCGGTCGTCGCCATCACCGGTCAGGTGAAGCGCAGCACCATCGGCCACGATGCCTTCCAGGAAGTCGACATCTGCGGCATCACTATGCCGATCACGAAGCAGAATTTCCTTGTGAATAAGCCGGAAGAGCTGGAACAGACCATGCATCTTGCCTTTCAGATCGCCAGAAGCGGACGTCCGGGGCCTGTACTGATCGATGTACCGAATGATGTGCAGAAAGCCATGATCGAGTACCAGGGAAAAAAGCTCCCGGCTCTCTCTCCGAAAGCCCCCGATCCCATGCGTATCGATCTTGCCATCGATGCCCTCAGCAAAGCCAAACGTCCGGTCATGCTCGTGGGCGGCGGCGTCGCCATTTCCGGTGCCCAGTATGAAGCCGTGCATCTCGCGGAGAAACTGAATCTCCCCTGCGCGAGTACCCTCATGGGGCTCGGCTGCATCAGCTCCTACCGCAAGCAATACCTTGGCATGGCTGGTCTTCACGGACACGAACGTGCAAACCGCGCTCTCGCCGAAGCGGATGTCATTCTTGCACTGGGCAGCCGTTTCAATGACAGAGAAACCGGTGAGCGCATGGCATATAGCCAGGGCAAGACCATCATTCATGTCGATATCGATCCGGCTGAATTCCATAAAAATATAGACAGCCGCATTCATATCGCCGGTGACATGCGTACCATCATCAATATGCTCGAAAGAGGCTCCTCTCCTCATGACATTTCCGCATGGTGGGACAAGATCCTCACATGGCCTTCGATGGATGAAGACTACGGAGAAAATACCGCTCCCCTCTTCATTCAGGCGCTGAATCCGCTTCTCAAAGGGAAAGACTATCTCTGTGCCACCGACGTCGGACAGCACCAGATGTTCACCGCGCAGCATCTCAAAGTCGAGTACGCCCACCAGCTCATCACCTCCGGCGGCCTTGGCACCATGGGATTCGGATTGCCGGCTGCTATGGGCGCAAAGCTGGCAAAACCGGAAAAAACCGTCCTTCTCGTAGCTGGTGACGGCGGATTCAAGATGACGGGCAGCGAACTCTTCACCCTCGCCTCCTATCATATCCCGGTGATCGTTATCGTTTTCAACAACAGCGGCCTCGGCATGATCCGCCAGCTGCAGCAGACCGGATATAACGAACGCTACATGGCATGCAATCTTCCCTCGTATGTAGACTTCGTGAAATATGCAGCCGCCTTCGGCCTTGCCGGTGAACATGTCTCCACGCCGGATGCACTCGCCTCCGCGGTAGAAAAAGCCATGAAGATGGATCAGCCTTACGTCATCGAGACAGCCATCCCTCCAAAAGATATGGTCGTCCCCATGGTCGCAGCCGGAAAAGGCATCGACGTCTTCGTCCCGGGGCTCGGAGAAAAGGACATCGATGTGAAGGAATAGGTGACTGGGGACTGGGGACTGGTGACTAGGAGACGACAGATGTCAGATGCCTGATGTCTAATGTCTAATGTCTAAT
>DLZS01000081.1:8281-16845 GCA_003447275.1 Dialister sp. | reverse complement strand
AATGTCTAATGTCTAATGTCTAACGTCTGATATCTGATTTGTTCGTCCCCTCGTTTCGGCCTGTCCGTGGGACTTCCCCTCACCCCTGATATGCACCAAAAAAACTCCATGCCTTCGCATGGAGTTTTTTTATGTAAATACGACCTAGGGAAACGCTGATTCAATCGCAGAGTCAGATTCTACAAGAATTTTTATACATGACTTCGTCATGGCCTTCCTTAAATAACTCGCTATTCGCATCCCTTATTCATCACCTTGACTAAAATGCAAGACCCATTTGACTTTAGACCTACACTAAAAAGAATGACTGCCGTTGATTTCCTTTAAATAGTTCACCTATATCTCCGACCTCTTAGAAATCAAAGGAAGCGGACAAGATGAAAGATCTTGGAGAGGAAAGGAGAAGTTTATTGCCCTGGCCTGGTTGGAGGGCCCAATAGCTGCGATTGAAGACATTGTAGCAACCTGCAGACAAGGTGACCGGCACATTTCCCCAGCTGGTTTTGTATTTCGCAAAAAGGTCAAATACGGTGGAGGAAGGCACATCCAGTTGTTGATTTTTATTATTATTGATAACGCCCTTACCTACATAATTCATACGACCAGAAATACTCCAGTCCGCGCTAGGCATGTATTCCAAACCGAGCACTGCACTCCATTTGGCAGAGCTATCGGTGGGCAGCCCATCTTTCAAACCGTCCTGGGTTTTCTGCTGTTTCGCATTGAGGTATTCAAAGCCACCAAATACATTCCATTTCTCCGAAATCTGTCCCGTCAAATTGAAATCAATGCCTTTATACCGATTTTCACCATCCATGGTCAAAATTTTACCCGTTGCTGTTGGCACTTCGATAGAGTTTGGCTGATTGGTGTCAAAATAAGAAATCGCTGCATACATCTTATCCCATTTGTATTTGACGCCCAATTCTTTCTGTGTCACTTTTACACCATCCAGAATGTCTCCATCATTTTCGTAACCACCAGAAATTGGTGTGCCTCTCGTTGTGGCTCTAGCATATGCTCCATAAATCGACAGATTCTCATTGGGTTGATAGGAAATGCCATAAGTAGGTGCATACTGGTTGTCGACGGTTTCACTAGATGCCTTTCTGCCCCGATAATTGCCATGACGACGATTCCAAGCTGCCAAGATGGACCATTTCCCTATTTTCATGGTATCCATGAAATTCAAGCTGGTGTCCATTTCCTGGTATAAGAACTGTCTACCAGAATCAGAAATATTTTTTAAACCATCTGTATCAAAATGAATGCCATTGTAAATATTGGGAATCCCAGTGACATAATCTTTCATATTCTTTATAATCCCAGGAACATTGGATTTGTTAGTAAAATCCATCACGCGATAAGAGCGGTCTACCGCCATGACCCAGTTATGTTCTACTGCACCAGTATTTGATTTTCCCTTCAACCCAGCCTGAGCATATTTATTTGTCAAGAATAAATTCTGCTGCCAAATGCCGGTCGCATTTGAACCAGTCAGAATGATATTTCCCATATCATCAATGTTAATTTGGCTAGAATAAATCAGACGACGATTGGTCATATCATTCATCCCTGCATTGAGGAACCAGCTCAAGTTATCATTTATTTTCTGCTCGTGGTTCAGGGTCGTCTGCCAGCCATACCAGTCACTGTACATAGCATTAGGATCATCATAACTCTTGCTGGCATCGGGAGCTTTGGGCAGCCAGCGAGAATTGCGGAGAATTGCAATGCGCCGTTCTGTTCCAGTCAACCGTTCATCCACGTAGCCCGCATAGAAATTGGTTTTGCTTTTTTCTGTTTCATGAGACACATCTACAGAGATATTGTTCTTCTCTCTTCTGGCTCCGGAAATAGACATCCCGCCTTTATCATGCATGCCATATACACGGACGCCCCAAGATCCATCACTTCCCAGTTTAGTACGACTGATATCAAACTGTTCCCCCCAGTCACCATAGCCACTGTTAGACAGAGTCATATGATTGAAATCTGCTTCACCGGCCCGTTTGGTGTAGAGGTACACAGATCCAGGCTGCCCACCATCCGGTCCATTATAGGACTGCACAGAACCAGAGAGCGTCGCTGCAGGTCCTACCAGTACATCTGCCCGATCAATGGTGTTTGTAACTGGCCCAATGCACATGATGTAGAAACCAGGAATATTATTCAAATACATAGCAGAACCATTCGCAAGCATGCCACGCATGGAAAAATCTGTCTTAATCAGCGAAGTCCCGGTGCGAATGGAGGGTACATTGGTGAGCACCTGTCCGATTTGTCCTGTAGGAGCAGCCATCATTTCGATGGATTTCGCTGAAATGCTCTGGGCCGTATAGGGCACTTTCATAATGTCCTGCTCCCCTGTCAATCCGAAAGAGGTTTCTTCTCTTTCGAAACCACCAGGCAATGTTTTCGCTTCCACTTGATCTTTCTCTGCGGTGACAATGACTTCGTCCAATGTATTGCTGGATGCGGCTTGTCCACTGAATCCCCCAGTCAATGCCAATACAGCCGTCAATGCCATAACCAATTTTCTTTTCCCTGTCATCCTAGATTCCTCCCAGATAATTAACAGAATATTTGAAGCAAAAAGCGTTTCACTAAGTATAATGTACTATTTCATTGACGTTTTTACAAATTTGAATTATTGAATGAATGATTCAAATTTGTAAAAGTATTATTTTACTACAGGACATCGCCCGACTTTATTATAGTTTGCTAGTAGAAACATAATAACCGTGCTCATCACTGATCTTCCATTTTGTTAACCTATCAAAAAGCAGTAGACCTCTCGTGGTCTACTGCTTTTATTAAATAGTGGGGAAACAAATCACCCGTTTGGCTTCTTTGACATAAACCATTTTTACAGGGATCTTATACATGTCAGAGAGACGCATTTCATTGATCACTTCTTTTGTCTTACCACAAAGAAGCTGATGATGAATGAGAAGTCCCGTATGATCCCCCAGATACAGGGCATGGTCAGGCATATGGGTGGTGAGAATCACCGCTATGCCTCTTTCTGCTAATTTTTCTATCATTTGTATGCCCCGGTATTGATTCCCATAGTCGAGATGATTCGTAGGTTCATCCATGACGATCATATCTGGCTGCTGCAGAATGGCACGCGCAATGACTGCCTGCCGTTGCTGCCCGCCGGAGAGCGTATTGAAAGGTTGATCCCTTCTATCATAAATCCCCATCTCTGCCATAATAGTGTCTGCTCTGTCTTCATATTCTTTAGAAGGAGATTGGAATAAGCCCAAATGAGGGGCACACCCCAAAAGCACATAATCTTTTAGAGCGAAAGAGTAGGCATTATCCTGCATCTGGGGTACATAACCGATATGGCTGGTAAAATCACTCCCTGCCTCGAAGGCATCATATCGATGCCCTTCATCATCTTCAAAGAATACACTGCCCGTCTCAGGATGCAGGAAACCAATGATGCTCCGAAGCAAAGTGGACTTGCCCGCTCCATTGGCCCCTAGAATGGAAAATATTTCTCCTTTCTTTACCGTAAAAGAAACATTTTCCCATAAATGCAGTCCTTTCTGATACCCAAAGGACAAATTCTTCACTTCCAGTTTCATGATAACTTCATCCTCTGCCGTACCAATAAATAGAAATAGAAAGGCGCACCTACCAGACCGGTCAAAATACTGAGCGGAATTTCTGCATCCAGTGCTGCTCTGGATAAAGTATCAATAAAAAGAAGAAATAAGGCGCCAAGTACCATAGCAATGGGTAATAACTTGCGATTATCCGGTCCTACCATCATGCGAGAAAAGTGAGGAATGACCAATCCTACCCAGCCAATGGTCCCGCTGATACAAACGGAGCAGGCTGTCAGAATGGTGGCACAAAGAATCACTGCATACCTGAGGAATCCGTTGTGTTTCCCTAACATATGATTTTCTTCTTCGGATAGTGTCAGAATATTCATCCGCCAGCGAATGAGCATCATGAAAATCATGCAAAGTAAGATAGGCACTCCGCTAGATAGCAAATTCGTCCAAACCACAGAAACAAGTGACCCCAGCTGCCAATATGTAATAGCAGGCAATTGGGTATCGCTATCTGCCAGGTACTTTATAATTCCCAAAAGAGAACCCGTGAGACCACTCACAATAATGCCGGAAAGCACCAGCATAACAATGGAATTTTTCCCTATGATGCGTGGAATCGACACCGCCAGGAAAACAGCCAGAAGACCACCGGCAAAAGCCCCTCCCTGGACTCCTGCCTGAGAGAATCCAAGAAGAATGCACAAGGAAGCTCCTACACAAGCACCGGATGACACTCCCAGCATATCTGGTGCCACTAGAGGATTTTTAAATACGCTCTGGTAAGATGCCCCGGATACAGACAAAGCGGCTCCAATCATCATAGCAGCTAACGCACGGGGGAGACGGAGTGTATAAATAACACTGCTGGCCTGATTCGACCAATCCTGTACCATTGGATACAGAGGAGCCAGGATAATTTTCACCACATGAACAGGTGAAATATAATATCTCCCTAGACTGATACTGCATACCACCATCATCAATAAAGCCAAAAGCAGCAGCAGCAAGAGGCAACGAAACTTCCTCTCCGTGATCGTATTCATAAGATCTCCTTCAAACACATATCATTCACCAGCGGCTATTTTGATTCTCTTTATCCGCAAAGATCATAGCCAGATCTTCATCAGACAAATCATAATGCATAAAATCTTTATAAAAAGCCTTGGTATCTCTTCTCACATCAATATCTTTGAAAATTTCGGGTTGTAAGAGGGTGGCCAACCATTTCATCATGAGCGGTGTCTCTACCCCCGGTGCATCCCAGCGGTATATACCCATCGGTACTTTATATACGTGATGATTCTGAACTGCCTTCACGGTACTCCAATCCTGTCCAGGAATTCTATTTTCATATAAATCGTCCGGAATAAAGGTATCAAAATTACTCAGAAGAATAATATCCGGATTGATGCGATACACTTCTTCCATTGAAATATCTTTGTTGCTGTCTGAGTTTGCTTCCTGCTCAAATGGATTGGCACCACCGCCAATTTGAATGGCTTCGTGAATAAAATTATTATTGCCTTGGAGACGCAGCTTGCTGTTTTTCAAAAACAGGATCGTTGGTTTATCTGCTTTTTCTACCTCTGCCTTGTGGGCTGTGATTTCACTATACGCATGATCATAGTACGCATTGAGCTGTTTTGCCCGATCCTCTTTTCCAAGCATCTGCCCAACAATGAGGAAGCTTTTTTTCAGGGTATCTACACTATCATTATTGATCATGACAGTAGGAATCCCGATTTGCTTCAGCTTATCGGCATCTTTTTCTTGATAATTCCAAAGCACAGCGCTGTCGATGCCTGCATTCGCTAAACTTTCCGCATGGATAGAAAAATCCTGTCCAATCATTTTGGCATCCAGTTGACCAAAGTGACTGTCCATTTTTTCCAGGAAGTGTCCTTTATAAGCTGACATAGCCCCCGGATGAATGGCACCCAATCGATCAGCATTACCATCCAGGGCATATACCACGGAAGCCCATGGAAGTGGTACAACAGCCATTTTCTTCACCGCTGGCATTTCCACCTGTCTCCCTGTAATATCCGTAATGGTGACCGTCTTTGCCGGTGTCACAGGCTGCTGATTCTCCGTACTTCCGCACCCTCCAAAAACTGCAATCGCTCCTGCTAACGCTGCAAAAAGTATAGCTTTCTGTATGTATTTCATCGATATTCTCCTCTAACTCATATAGAAAACAAGCCAACAACTCAGAAAACCCTTCATTTGAAAGTCACTAACGACTAAGCCCTGTCCTTCCTGAAATCAACCCCCAAGGCATAGAGACAGTTTTCTTTCCGTCAAAGAAAGGAAAGAGCCACGGATCACAATAGACAACATCTGCCCAATCTCGTTCTTTTACTAAATCAGACATATTTCGCAAAATATGGAAACTATCTCCGCCAGGAGCACTTCGGATGAGCTTTTCCGATTCTTTCGACCAAGCCATAGAAGACAATCGAATCTGGGCATAGCCTTCGTGCCAAAGTGCATGAGCCACTCCCATAATCTGCACCGGTTCTCCTATAAAAAGGATATGCTCCTCATACTTTTGGGGAATGTCCATCCGATGAATCTGTAATTTCCGTTCGCCTTTTCCGTCCCGCAAAAGTTCCTGCACCTGCTTCTTCCATGTGGACCAGGCATGATCTCCCAATGGACGAGATATGATACTGGGGGTTTGTAACCTTTCCTGCATCCACCTTGCGGCAGCAATCCCAGCGGTAGATACGACCCAATTCAGGACAGGAACGTTTCTTGCCGCTTGTTGTCCGTCAAAAATTACTTCATATCCAAGTTGGCGCAAGAAAGAAAATCCCTCTTCGAGGTCTGTCATAGGACCCGCTAAAAGCGGACTGTACCCCAAAATCTGCACCACTTTCTTCTTCTCTTTTAAAAGCCAATTCGCCTTACATCTGACCTGTTGCAATTCCGCCTGACTGACCCCATAGAGAGCATCATGAAATCCATCCGCTTCCCAATACACCGCCTGGTAGTCTTTCTCGCAAAGACTTTCTGCCACACTCTCGCCATCCATGCCTATAAATGATGGTACAGCCGTGCCAATGAAGGAAACTCCGGAAAGCTTTGTTTGCTTCAACAAAGCATCTGTCTGTTTTTTCGTCGTATCTTCCATGCCAAAGACGAAATCACGGGTCACTACAGTCGGGTAGTACACATGCTTCTGGTCTTCTGTCATATCACAATCACTCATGCAGCTGCGACACCCTGCTGGTGTAACCAATACATTCGCCCATCCATGACGCCGCATCCAATCAGAAATTCCGGCTCCATCAGATACTGGTGGCGGTAGTTGGCTTGATGATGGATCGATCGTACCGGTTTCTTTAGGAAAAGTACGCATAAAGGTATCCACGTCCAGGCGTTCTTTTTCTTCTTTCCCCAAAGGTCCCCGGTAAAAGCATTTTACAAGCACCCCCGTTTCCTTATATGATTTTTCTTCCAAATTATGGAAATCCAGTCGTACTAAAATATCCAGGCAGGACAAGTAAAAAACGACCACCTGAACGCCAGACACAAGAGCAGCCTTTCTTAAGGCTTCTCGGATAATATCTTCAGCACTACCCAGAATATAATCCGAATTTGTCAAACTGACATAACGAAATTGATGCAAAGTCCCCATTTCTTTCGCTAAGATATATAACTCCCGAATACAGGGAATGGAACCTGCCGCTACCACCATGACATCTTTACGCTTCCAAAATCTCGTCATGGCAATTTCTGCTTTAGAGCGTTTTTCAGCTTGAATCGTCTTCAAAGTAACTCCTCTCCGTTCATTTTATTTTTCTGCTTTAATTATCCCACATATCACCCACATACCACTTATACTATTTTAATGAAAATCTTTCGTTCTATCAAATTGAAGGATTGAAAGAATTGATTCAAAATAATTGAATAATGATTGCAGACTGATCTTGCATCATTGTAATCGGAGCCATCTTACATCCAATCAAAGACAATGTCCCTTCAATATATCCAGAAACAATTTGATCGCTGGGCTGATCCATTTATTTTTCCGATACCCATAAGCGGAAGAAATGGGAGCTGCCTTCATATCCGTTTCCAGTTCCACCAGCTTCCCTGTTTGAAGCTCCTTCTCCACCACAAATTTTGGCAAATAACAAATCCCCACATCATTCTTTGCCAAATTGATAATCGTCTGGGTACTGCGGATTTCAATCATATTTCCTAAATGAATATCTTTCTCCTCCAAATAAGCATTAAATTTTCGTCCCAGAGAACCCGGCATTGGCTGTACAATGGCAGATAACAGGGGGAAATCTTGATGAGGTGTAACAAAATCACTATACGTTCGTTTTATCCGAGGTGAACCAAAGAGAACCAGTGGATAGGTCCCTCCCTTCTCCCACACGAGGCTGTCATCCACATCCTGTTCATTCAAGTAGAAGGCCCCTATATCGATCTGGTCATCTTTTAATGCCTCCTGCACATTTCGACTATTCATAGAGCGTAAGTACAGATGGACTCTAGGAGCTCGCTGATGGAAAACCTTCAAAATCTGCGGAAAGCGAAAGCATAAAAGCGATTCCGGTGCTCCCAGTCGAAGCGTTCCTTTACACTCTGCCAAGTCGGACTGAAAATTTTTCATCTTATCCAGTGCAGATAAAACTTCTTCTACATAAGGAATAAACTCTTCTCCCGCCTTTGTCAGCACCATGCGCCGTCCCACTTTTTCAAAGAGCATGGTATCCAGCTCCTTTTCAAGCTGATCCATATGAAAGGTAATTGTCGATTGGGTATAAGATAACTTTCTAGCTGCCCCAGAAAAACTCCCCTCACGTACAATCTCCTTAAAGGTTTGTAAATACCGCAAATCCATAAGTTTCCTCCGCCTCTTATAAAGTATGATATTCATTTTAATCAATTGTATCACATTCGCTGTAATTATCTAATGATAAACATTCAACCAACCGCTGTAGTTAAGAACTAGGGAAACACTGATTAAAT
>DLZS01000081.1:0-8025 GCA_003447275.1 Dialister sp. | reverse complement strand
CGCGAATAGCGAGCTATTTAAGGAGGGTTATGACGAAGCTATGTATAAAAATTCTTGTAAAATCTGACTCTGCGATTTAATCAGCGTTTCCCTAGCAAAACTTTTCAAGCAAAAAAATCTCCATGCAAATCGCATGGAGATCTTTTTGTGGATTCAAGGGAATCGAGGCGCTTTGTATTTTTTGCGCCTTTTATGGTATTACACGGCCATGATGCCATTCTGATCGAAGTCGAGCACGAGGTAGCGCGCCGTCATCTTGGCGGAGCGGAATCCGTCGACCATGGCTTCACCGACCATGTGCGCTTTATCTGCCGGAGCGAAGGCGATGATGGTCGGGCCGGAGCCGCTGATGGTCGCTCCATAGGCGCCGGAATACATGGCATTCGCGATGACCTGCCGGGAGCCCGGAATAAGATCCAGACGGTATGGGACATGGATGCAGTCATCGAGGCCGAATTTCAAATACTCGGGCTTCTGATACATGAAGGCCGCCATCAGGAAGGAAACGGCACCGATATTATGCACGGCATCGCTTCTGCTGTATGTCTTCGGAAGCACGGCTCTGGCTTTTTCCGTGTGAAGCTCGAAGTCCGGGATCGTAACGACTGCTTTCCAGTGGGACGGGATGTCGATGCTTTCTGCCGTGACATGGCCATCCTTCAGAAGTGCCATGCAGAAGCCGCCTAAAATCGCAGGCGCTGCATTGTCAGGATGTCCTTCCATATCCGCGGTGATATTCAGGATTTCTTTCCGGTCGAAGGGTTCCCCCATCAGCAGGTTCGCAAGGAATACGCCGGAAGCAAGTGCCGCCGAGCTGCTGCCGAGGCCTCTGGCAAAGGGGATGCGGTTGATGAGGTACATGCTGCCGCCGGGGATTTCTTTTCCCGCCTTTTTCGCCGTTTCTGCCATCGCCTGAATGATCATGTTATTCATGCCGGAAGGGATCTGGTCTGCGCCTTCCCCTTCTGCGCGGATCACGGTATCCTCCAGCTCTCGTCCTTCCTCGGGGACGAACTGGACGACATTATAAAGGCCGAGCGACATGCCGAGGGTGTCGAAGCCGCTGCCGATATTCGCCGTGGTGGCCGGTACACGGACGATGTATGTCTTATTCTCTATCATCGTTCATGACCCTCACAATGTTCGCGACCTGGCGCATGCAGGGCAGGACCTGCAGGGCTTTTTCCACTTGAATGATATTTTCACGAGGCGTATCCTGCGTGATGATCATCAGTTCCGCTGCATCTTCGAAACGGCTCTTCTGCACGACTTCTTTGATGCTGATGTCATGGTCGGCATACGCAGATGCGATCTGGGAGAGGACGCCCGTCACGTCGTCGACGATCAGGCGGAAGTAGTAGGAATTCTTCAGCTTCAGGGAAGAGTAGAACGGGATGCGCTTCGTTTCCGTCAGCATCATGCCGGTGCCGGTGGAGCCATTCATGATGTGTTTCGCGGTGGAAATCACATCTGCCATGACGGCACTGGCCGTCGGGAGAGATCCGGCGCCGCGTCCGTAGAACATGACGTCATCAACGATGTTGCCGGTGACATAGATCGCATTATAGGAGCCTTTGACGGAAGCGAGCGGATGGGTGCGCGGTACGAAGGCTGGGTAGACATTGAGCGCGATGCCATTCTTCTGACGGGTGCCGACGGCAAGCAGTTTGATGGCATAGCCCATTTCACTCGCATACTGCACGTCCTTCTGGGAGATCTTCTCGATGCCTTCGACGAGTACGTCATCAAATGTGACATTCGCACGGAAGCCGATGGAGGCGAGGATCGCCAGCTTTCTCGCTGCGTCATAGCCGCAGACGTCATTGGTCGGGTCGGCTTCGGCAAAGCCCTTCTTCTGCGCCACGCGAAGAGCATCCGAGTAGCTGACGCCTTCTTCGTCCATACTGGAAAGGATGAAATTCGTCGTCCCGTTCACGATGCCGACGATGCTTTCGATTTCATTCGCAGCCAGGGAATCGTGCAGCGGGCGAAGGATCGGGATGCCGCCCCCGACACTGGCTTCGCAGGAGAAATTCACATGATTCTCCATCGCAGTATGCATGATTTCCGGCCCGAAGAGGGCTACGACATCTTTATTGGCGCTGACGACGCTCATTTTGTGATTGAGCGCCTCGAAAATATACTCCTTAGCCGGATGGATGCCTCCCATGACTTCGACTACGATGCCGATATCGGGATCCGCCATGATTTCCTCAAAAGAAGATGTCAGATGGACACCTTCCAAGAGAGGCACATTTTTGTACTTGTCCGGATGACGCACCAGTACATGGGTGATTTCCAGCTGACAGCCCAGCTGTTCTGCCATCATCTGGCTGTTTCTTTTGATGGTTTCAGCGACGCCGCTTCCGACGGTGCCGAAGCCAAGGAGTGCAATATTGATTGTTTTCATAAAATCTCCTCCTGATCAAGGATGCATTGAAAAGCGGGGAATGTGGGCGTCTCACGGATCGCGTTTTGCGAGAGAGCGCAAAATGCGATACCTGTCACTATCTGCCAGCTATCTTCCCTATTCTCCTGCTTTCAGCATGGCTTCCTGAAGAACAACGGACTGAATTCCTTTCATAGACTTGACTGCATCTTCCAGAACTGATAACGGTTCCGATGCATCTTCTATCTGCAAGGTCATGGTGACAGAGACGAGCTTCTCCCCCGCCCGGCTGCGGTTCATGGAAAGGATCTCGAAATTTCCTTTCATGACGCGTCGCATGAGGCGGGCAAAGTGAGGATACTCCTCCGTCATGACTGTGGACAGCATGGCGATCCTGAGTGCCCGGCTCCGGGCTGACGCTACATGATCTTTATATTTATAATAAGCACTGCGGCTCATATCGACTTTTTTGACAGCTTCATTGATGGATCCGCAGATCCCGTCATTCAGCAGCTCTTTCACTTTGATCGTTTTCTTGATGGCTTCCGGAAGTACCTTCAGATCCACCAGGTAAAATTCTTCTTTTCCTTTTTTCATAATGAACCGTATGACAGAAAGGTATGGGGCGTGTCACAGACGGCCTGCTTCCCGCCCGTTTCCCTATTCTATAAATTGAAATAAAATCACCGCAGCGGCCACGGAGACATTGAGTGACTCGACCGTGCCCGCAAGCGGAATATATAAATTCATATCGGTCATCGCGAGGAGCTCCTCGCGGATACCGTTTCCTTCATTGCCAAAAACGAAGATCCCTTTCCGGATCTCTCCCACCGTTTTGTAGGGGACGGCATGCGAAAGGGCTGTCCCGTAGAGCGCAAGACCGCTCTTTTCTCGGATCAGGGAGATCTGATCCACTGTCAGATCTTCATAGACAGGGACGCGCAGGATACTCCCCATGGAGCTTCGCACCGCTTTTTCCGCAAAGGGATCGGTGCATCCTTTCGTAAGAAGGACTGCCTTGACGCCGGCTGCCGCCGCACTTCGAAGGATCGTCCCCATATTGCCGGGGTCCTGCACCGCATCCAGCAGCACGTAGTACCCCTCGAGCGGGTGCATCAGTTCTTCAATGTCTCTTTTTTTCTTAGAAGCCAGCAGCATGATGCCCTGTCCGTGCTGTGTGCCTGAGATGAGTTTCATGAGTCCCTCATCGAGTTTGAGAAATCGCCAGGAAAGTGCTTCTCCCTCTTTCATGAGTGCCTGGAAGCGTTCATTCTCCAGCTGGTTTTCTGTGAAAAAACAGGTACATGCTTTCATGCCCTGACGGAGAGCATCCTCGACGCTGCGAAGACCTTCCATCAGGAACATGCCATAGGCCTGCCGGTATTTTCTCTGCTTCAGCTGCAGTGCTTTTTTGATCCACTGGTTGCTTCGGCTCCTTATTTCTTCGATCATCCTGTCCTCCAAAGCATCATGCCCTATCGGCGATACTATCCATAAAAGCTGTGCGTGCATCGGTTGAGAGGTTCTATAGGTGCAATGAGGTTCATAGGGAAGGAGGGCGTACTATCGCAAGCTCCCCCTAAACCCGTGAAGCCTGACAGGTCTCTTTCCTGGTCAGGGACTCATCCGATGGTGAAACGTCCTGCCAGCTTCTCCCGCACGAATGCTTCTATATCGCCGCCCGGGAAAAGAAATCCGCGGATGCCCGCATTCTCTGCGGCTTCGACATCGCGTTTTCCATCCCCGAAAAGGACCGCCCGGTCTTTGTCTATGCCGTATGTAGCAAGCGCGCGAAGGATCATCCCCGGCGCCGGCTTGCGGCAGCTGCATACCTGATCATACGCGGGAAGGGGCGCACCGGGAAGGTGCGGACAGTAGAAAAACTCTGTGATATGCCCGCCCCATTTTTGAAATTCTTCATTCATTTCCCGATGGAGCTGCCGAACCGTTTCTTCGGTGAAATAGCCGCGTGCCACACCGCTCTGGTTCGTCACGACAAAGAGAAGAAAGCCGGCCTTGGTGAGCTCGGCTACGATCTCCCTTGCGCCTTTCACCCAGCGCAGCTTCCTCATCTGATGCACATAGCCATCATCTTCATTGAGGACGCCGTCGCGGTCAAAAAAGACCGCTTTTCTTCTGGTATCCATCATTTCGTCCAGTCCATCTCATCGATGATCTGGCAGATGATATGCGCCGCGAGCATGTGGATCTCCTGAATGCGGGCGGTGACATCATCGGGTACAACCAAAGAAGCATCGCACCAGAGTACCATGGCTCCGCCGGTCTTTCCGGTCGAGCCAATGGTCGTCAGCCCTTTTTCTCTCGCTATTTTCAGCGCTTCGAGTACGTCCGGACTGTTTCCGCTGGTAGAGATCCCCCAGAGGACGTCCCCCGAATCTCCGAGTCCTTCGACCTGACGGGAAAAAACACGGTCAAAGCTGTAGTCATTCCCGACGGCGGTCAGGATCGAGGTATCTGTCGTGAGAGCGATGGCAGGAAGAGAGCGGCGCTCGTTATGAAATCGCCCGACAAATTCCGCAGCGATGTGCTGCGCGTCTGCAGCGCTGCCTCCATTGCCGCAGATGAGGATCTTGTGACCGGAGCGCAGGGCTTTTTCGCAGATCTTCGCCATATCTTCGATGACAGGATAGAGAGCGCGGCTCTTTTCAAGTGCTTTCTGATGGTCATCGAAGCATTTTTCTATGAGTGCTCTCATTTCTTTTCCTCACCCTGAGCGGCCTTAGACGAAGGCTGCTGATTGGTCATCAGATTCTGAAGCTCCTGCATGAATGTATTGATATCCTTGAATTCGCGATATACGGAAGCAAAACGGACATATGCGACCTGATCGAGCTTGCAGAGCGCATCCATCACGATGTTGCCGATCTCCGTGGTCGGAAGCTCACGCTTCGGATCGTTGCGGATCGTATGTTCCACCAGATCGATAATCTCTTCGATCTTGGCAGAGGATACATTCGTCTTTTCACAGGCTCTGGTGATACCGTTACGGATCTTGGATCTATCGAAAAGCTCACGCTTGCCATTCTTCTTGATGACACGAAGCGGCAGTTTTTCTACGGTCTCATACGTCGTGAAACGGCGTCCGCAAGAGAGACACTGACGGCGGCGGCGAATGGCTGCGCCTTCATCCGTATCTCTGGAGTCTGTCACTTTTGTATCTCTGCTTTTACAGAATGGGCATTTCATATCGAATTCTCCTTCTTAGAGTTAACAAAAAGCAAAATCAATAAAAGCCACACTGCATATGCGGTGTGGCTTTTCAGACAGGTAGAAAGAGCCGGTCTGTCTCCGGTCAGGAGAATACGGATGCGATCATGGTCCGCATCCTCCCTCTCTGTTCCATATGGTGTCGCATCAGAAAGAGAGTCATCCATGAGAGCAGTCAGACGGCGTATTTTCCCTTATTTTCTGAGGAATTCCGGAACCGCAATTCCCGTGCTCGGGCGGACAGCATTGCTGAATCTGTTTCCTGCCTGCGCCGGAGCCTGTGCTTTTTTCTTTTCGCCGAAGCCGGTCGCAATGACAGTGATCCTGACGGTATCGTTATCGAGGGTATCATCGACAGAAGTACCCCAGATGATATTGGCATCCGGATCGGCTGCTTCGGTGATTATCTGGGATGCTTCGTTGATCTCAAAGAGTCCCAGGTCTTCATTGCCGGTGATATTGATGATGATGCCTTTCGCGCCATCGATGCTGCGTTCGAGAAGCGGGCTGTTGATAGCCATGGAAGCGGCGTCGCTCGCACGGTTGTCGCCGGTGCCGATGCCGATGCCCATGAGCGCTTCGCCCTGGTCACTCATGATGGTCCGAACATCTGCAAAGTCCAGGTTGATGATGCCCGGTACGGTGATCAGGTCGGAAATGCCCTGGATGCCCTGTCGGAGTACATCATCCGCGGTCTTGAAGGCATCTTTCAGAGATGCTTTCTTATCCATGATCTGCAGCAGCTTGTCATTCGGTACGACAAGGATGGCATCGACGCTGTTCTTCAGACGTTCGATCCCTTCCTGGGCATTTCTTGCTCTGACCTTGCCTTCGAATGTGAATGGTTTCGTCACGACAGCGATGGTGAGCGCGCCCAGCTCTCTGGCGCACTGTGCAGCTACCGGAGCCGCACCTGTACCTGTGCCGCCGCCCATGCCGGCAGTGACGAAGACCATGTCTGCGCCCGCCAGTGCTTTGGAGAGATCTTCCTTGGATTCTTCTGCTGCCTGTTCACCGACTTCCGGTTTTGCACCGGCGCCGAGACCCTTGGTCAGCTTTTCGCCGATCTGAATCTTGTTATCTGCTTCGGATTTATTCAAAACCTGGGTTTCGGTATTGACTGCAATAAATTCGACCCCTTTGACCTGGGCATCGATCATGCGGTTGACTGCATTATTTCCGCCGCCACCTACACCAATTACTTTAATGTTTGCCATTTCAGACTGTTCCATGTTCGCTCCTCCTTCAGGATATTTTGCGTCATGTATGTAAGGAAACGCTGATTAACTCAGGATGTTATCCACCTATATTACATTTCTGCTAATCATATGTACCATTGTACAATACTTTCCACAAGTTCGCCACCGGTAGAATGAGACAATTTGCAATTTTCCCGGTTAAAATCTCTATTTTTTCAGTTTTATAAAGGGAGAGGAGAGATTGGCGTCCACATATTCCACGGAAAGGCCGCGCGCCTTCACGTCCCCTACCATATTCTCGGCCAGTTTGGCCTGCGCTTCCATGTCACTGCCGCTGCCAAGTCGGACGGTGATGCCATCTCTGGTATAAGCGCGTATGTTTTCCGGATTTCCGATATTGATCTCCGAAAAGAACCGCTGCCCTTCCGGAGAGAGCGCATTGAGAAAAGCGAGTGCTTTGTCCAGGTCTTCCTGCGACACGGTATCTCCGAGGAGCAGGTTTTCCATGCGTTTGCCTGTGATCATAGCGACGTCGCCCTTCCGGATCGACTGCACGGAATCGATCACCATGCCCTCTTTATCCAGCACGACATAGCTGTACTCCGCCTGCATGATGGCCAGCGGCTCTCTGTCTTCGATGTGTACTTCGAGAACGAAGGGAAATCCACGGCTCACCTCGACATGAGCCACACGAATGTCATGAGAAAGACGCTCTGCCAAGCCGGAGGCGCTGATCTGCAGCACATTGACCGGCTGGCGGATCTGCCCTTCGAAAAGAATATCCTCCATCGTGAGAGCCTTCGTGCCGGTGAGATGGATATAGCCTACGGGCAGCGGCAAAAGAAATATGCCAAGTGCCGCAAGGAGAAGTCCGCCGCCTGCGAGCAGGATGGACTGCCTGATACGGAATCCTTTCCTTTTCTTTTTGCGCGATACCCGGGGTGCCTCCTTCGCCTCTATGTCTTGCGAAGGATCTTCCGGTGTCACTTCCGTCTCTTCCCGCGGCTTCTGCTCGGGGATCTTTCCTTCATGCAGCTCGCGCCGGAAATCATTGAAGCTTTTAAAATTATCCATAAGAATCAAATCCTGTTTGTATAAGGTTTTACGGAAACGCTGATTAAATCGCAGAGTCGAATTTCATATGGTTTTTTATACATAGCTTCGTCATCATCCTCCTTAAATAGCTCGCTATTCGCGTCAGATGATTCC
>DLZS01000069.1:0-2884 GCA_003447275.1 Dialister sp. | reverse complement strand
AAATAGCTCGCTATTCGCGTCAGATGATTCCTTGCTCTGTATAAAAATCCAAGAATGAAATCTGCCAACGATTGAATCAGTGTTTCCCTAGAAGGCTTTGGGATAACAGGTTTCCCGTTTGCGTGTTTCTCTCATGACCCGTTTCCCCGCGAATGACAAAGATTTCTCGCTTCGCTCGAAATGACGATGTGAGAGTCTGCTGTTTCCCAGCCACCAGTCACCAGTCACGAAAGTCGCAAATAAAAAAACGCTTTGAATCATTCACGATCCAAAACGCTTTTGCTGCGTCCTATTCGTCCACTTCTTTGATGCAGGCGACGGTCATATCATATTTTTCTTTCAGCTGCGGGAAGAGGTTGTCTACGCCGTCCATCGTACCGGCGCGGAGGATCTCTGTGATCTCGATCGCTAGCGGCGAGAGGTGGCTGAAGCCGAGGTTCTGCGTGATGCCCTTCAGCGTGTGTGCGGCGCGGAAGGCTTCATCCACGTTTTCCTCAGCGAGGCTCTTTTCCAATAGTGCGAAGGTGGGGTCGTCTAAGAATTTCAGTGCAAAACGCTTGATAAAGGCGTCGCTCGGGAGGCGGCTCTTCACTTCGGCGTAGTCAGCGCCCATTTTGTTGTAGCATGCTTCGATATTCATAGGAAACTCCTTACATTCAATGGATTTGCGGCGTGGCGCGCCGTGGAAAGGATGAGAGGGGGAAGCAGATCGCCGGTCACAGATCCCGGATGATCCCGTCGGGGATTTTCTGATGGATGGCAAGGCCGGTGCTGTTTTTCTCTAGTTCCGCCTTCAGGCTGTCTTTGATGTCCAAGAGACAGTCCAGGAGGAGCGGGTTGAAGAGGCCGCATTCCCCATCGAGGATCATCCGGATGGCTTTTTCGTGAGCGAAGGCGTCCTTGTAGACGCGCTTGCTTGTCAAGGCATCGTAGACGTCAGCGATGGATACGATCTGCGCGGAGATCGGGATGGCATCGCCCTTGAGGCCGTCGGGGTATCCGCGACCGTCCCATCGCTCGTGATGCCAGCGGCAGATGGCGTAAGTCACCTTGACAAAGGGCTCTTTCTGAAAGGCTTCCAGATTTTCGACCATCTTCGCGCCGATCAGGGTGTGCGTCTTCATGATCTCGAATTCTTCCTTGGTCAGCTTGCCGGGCTTGTTCAGGATCTTCTCATCGATACCGATCTTGCCGATGTCATGGAGAGCGGCGGCATTCGTGATGAGGGCTTCATCCTGCCAGGTGAGATGGTAGCGGCTGGTGCGCTGCATGACACGTGATAAGAGAAGTTCGGTGATGCGGCTGACACTCAGGATGTGCTTGCGGCTTTCCCCGTTCTTGAGACCGACGACTTCGGAAAGGATGCTGATGATGATGTGGTTATTTCGTTCTTTTTCCTGGATCTGGCTTGACACCAGACTCAAAAGACGGCGCTGCTTGGCATACAGCTTTGTGATATTGTCCGAGCGCTGGCGGACGACGTTCATGTTAAAGGGGCGGGTGATATAGTCGGACGCGCCCATGTCATAGGCTTTTTGAATGAAGGCAGGGGAGTCTTCGGCGGAGATCATCATGACGGGGATGTCATCGAGCCAGCGTTCCTTCTGCATGACGGCGAGTACATCGAAGCCTCCGAGCTTCGGCATGACAACGTCGAGAAGTACGAGGGAGATCTTCGTTCCGAGCTCATAGAGGAGAGAGAGCCCCTTTTCACCGTCTGCGGCTTCGAGGATCTCGTAACGATCGCGCAGCATTTCTTTCAGGAGATCCCGGTTCAGCTCTGAGTCATCGATGATGAGCACTTGCGGCTTTGCGGCAGGGGCATCGAGCAGCTGCTTCTCATATTCCACCTCTTCGTCCATGGCCACGGTATTTTTATAGGACTTGGCATAGTACATGAGCTTGTCTGCACGGGAGACGACTTCTTCGATGCTGCCATTGTAGAGCATGGCGCCGCCGATGCTGGCAGAGATCTTAAGTCCGGGGAATTCGGGGAAGTCTGCCTCATGGATGCGCTCTTGGATGGTGCGGAGCTTCTCTGCGAAGATGGAGGAGGAGACGTTCGGCATGATGAGGAGAAATTCATCTCCGCCATAGCGGATCAGCTTGTCTGTGCAGCGGATGCATTTCTTCGTGATCCGTACCAGCGCCTTCAGCGCAGCATCGCCTGCGCTGTGGCCGAAGGTGTCATTATAGAGCTTCAGGTCATCAAGGTCGATCAAGGCGATACCGGCAATGCCTGAGAAACTCTTCATTTTATCTTCCCAGAAACGGCGGTTGTACGCGCCGGTCAGGGCATCGATGTAGAGCTGCTGGCTGAAGGACATCAGCTGGTCATAGCCTTCTGCAAGGAAGAGGTCGGTGTTATCGATGTGTTTCAGCATTTCCAAAACGTAAGGCACGCCTTCGATCGTGAGCGGCTTCACAAAGATCTGGTACATTTTGCCATCGATGACCTTGAAGTGGAGATGCATGCCCTTATCGGTAAAGGAGCGCTGATGGGTCTGCGGGGGGCAGAATTCACAAGTGCTTCGGCGGCTGTCATCATCACCTGTGGAAAGTTCGGAACCATCCGCTGTATCCCGGTCTTCGGGAGGCGCAGCCTTGACAAGACGTACTATGGAAAAAACCTTCCGCAGACACTGTATGTCCTTCTGCACGCTTTCCATGGTCGATGATTCTTCTTTGGAACTCATGTCGTACTCCTCTTCTGTGTTTTCCGTACTGCTTTTCGCGCTAGTTTATTATCTTTCATTGTACTATATATTTGCTCCCCTGTAAAAGAAACTTTGCATGGGTGGCGGGAGATACGGTGTAGGTGCAGTGTCGGATCCAAGGGTGGGATCAGATAACGATCATCTCATTTTCGCGTTCCATCTGCCGC
>DLZS01000036.1:27696-27834 GCA_003447275.1 Dialister sp. | reverse complement strand
GGAGACTTTATAAGCCTTCCCCTCTGGAGGAAGGCGCCCCGAAGGGGGCGGATAGGGCAGACATAGCATGAAAGACAGATGGTTGTACAGGGAAAGAAAGGTACATTTGTGCTGCATACGAAAGCACCCTATCCACCG
>DLZS01000036.1:0-27390 GCA_003447275.1 Dialister sp. | reverse complement strand
TGCCCCGAAGGGGCGGATAGGGTGACTATGGTATGAAAGAGCGTGGGGATATGCGTTTCAAGCAGGCGATCTGCTTCGGCCCCTTCATCTTGCTTCTCTCGAAATGACGATACGAGAAAGTCACCAATCCCTAGCCACTAGTCCCTAGCCACTACTCATCAGCATCAAAAAATCCGCCCCTTCCGGAGCGGATCTTCTCATTCCAGTATGAAATTGTGCTTCTCATCCAGATGCCCCATGAGGCGAAAAAGCGCCGGCGCATCACTCGCATCGATATAGATATATTTCCCTCTCTTAAGGCCGGGGGCCTTTCCGAAGGTGGTGGTGAAGCGGTTCCAGTTCGGCGACCACTCCGTGCGGATGCCGGCGGCCTTCGCAACGGCCATCACGGGAAGATACACGTGTCCGTCCTTGCCATAGGCGTGGACATCGAGCAGCTCTCCTTTGAGATACAGGTCATAGACCTTTGCCACATAGCGAGGCTGTCCGTCCGAGCTGTCGATCGCCTGCTGGATGCTCGCATCATCGGCAAGACCGCCCGCCCCCAGCTCCGCCAGCTTCTTTCTGACATCAGAGATCTCGAGCGGCTCTCGCCCATAGCCGTCAGGGTATACGTAGTAAACGACGGTTTTGTCCGGATCCATCTCTGCCACGACACGTTCATACTTGATGTCGACAGGGATCCCCTTCACGATGTGATCGAAGAGGTCTTCGACATCCTTCTCGTACATGCGAACACAGCCGTGGGAGGCGTAGCCGCCGATGGAGGACGGTACATTCGTCCCATGGATCCCGTAATTACCGCCGATCCCGATCCAGCGGTAGCCGAGCGGACAGTCCGGTCCCGACGGCACCTCGGTCTTCGGATCATCCGGATCGACCCAGGTCGGATTGATCTCCATATCGACCACCTTGCGCCGCCCGGTCGGTGTCGGAGAATCCGGCTTGCCCGGTGCGACAGGATACATGCGGATGCCGACGTCCCCCTGATACAGGGTGAGAAGGCGGCTCGCCAGATTGATCTCGATCCGCTTGTCCTCGAAAGCCGGTCTCTTCAGCGTGTCTTCCGCTTTTCCCTGCATCGCTTCCGCCTGAGTAGGGAGCTGGGCGCCCGCATTGTCCTTCGCATCGGAAACCAAAGGCATGGCACTGGCGGCGCAGAGCACCATGGTCATGAGTATTTTTTTCAACAAAGAAATCCCACCTTTGCATTGATTTCTCTTTATTATAACATGTTTAGCAGAGGGTTCAAGATTTGCCCGCAGGCCATGAGAAAGCGGTGTCCTCGTATCGTTACCTCGCGAGGGGATGAAAGAGGAATGGGGATACTCTTTCATGCGTTCCCCCTTGGAGAAGGGGGGCGGCCAAAGGCCGGGATGGACTGCCCCGAAGGGACAGAATTCCGCAGAACGGTCAGCGGATATAGGGGATAGCAAGTAAAACGTCTGACGCAGAGGAAGGGATGCGGCTATGATGAATGGTGCCTCTGCGAGGCACTCTATCCTCCGCCTTCGACGCGCCCCTTCTTCAAGGGGCTGCTCAGCTGGGAGGAGTTCTTTGAAACCCAATCCCCAGTCACTAGCTACTAGTCACTAGTCCCCAACTATCAGTCACCGATCCACCAGCGTCTCGGCTCGGTAGGTCTCTCCGCTTTCATGCATGACTTCACAGGAAAGACGGATGACGGCGGCTCCCTCTACTGCGGTCTCTTCCTGATGGAGTTCTACGCGGTACGTTCTCCCATTTCTTTCTATGTCTCCCGGAATCGAAAGCGGCGTACCAAAGCGCACCGCCGCCTTCCCCTGCTCCAGCGCTTCCTGTACAATGAGGGCTTCATCGGTCGCGATCTCCATCCTGACCTCCCGGCGCATCGCCTGCGAAAGCGTCAGCGCGACGCTGCCGGCAAGGATCAGGATGACCGTGATCCCTGCGAGTGCCCAGACCATGAGGAAGCCGCGATGTGTTTTCATTTTGCCTCCTTAGGGAAAGCAGCTAGGGATTAGGGATTGGGGATTGGGAGTGACTGGTGACTAAATACAACCTTCGGACACCATCATGATTTATACTCCGCGGCGCTTCTATATTTTTATGCGCCGCACCACCATTTCGCATTTCTCATTTCTAATTTTTCATTCAAACGAGGCTTTCAAACATAATCAAAGGGCGGCACGCCCCACTGGCTAACCCTGACCCTGAATCCCCTTCTCACATCATATCCGGCGGCGGTTCCTGATTGGTGAGTTCATAGAAGAGCGTGAACTGGCCGGCGAAGAGGAGCTTCACCGTATCGACGGGGCCGTTACGGTTCTTGGCGAGGATGATCTCCGTCTCATTCTTCTGCGGATTGTCATCCTCCATGTCGCGGTCGTAGTATGCGGGACGGAAGAGGAAGGACACCATATCCGCATCCTGCTCCAGAGAGCCGGATTCACGCAGGTCAGAAAGGAGCGGACGGTGGTCCTGACGGGCCTCGACGCTTCGGGACAACTGCGAAAGAGCGATGACCGGGACATTCAGCTCACGCGCCAGACTCTTCAGCGATCGGGAGATCTCGGAGATCTCCTGCTGGCGGTTATCTCCGTTTCGGAGCGTATTCTTCGCCTGCATGAGCTGAAGATAGTCGATCATGATGATGTCGAGCCCCTGCTCCGCCTTGAGGCGGCGGCACTTGGAGCGGATCTCCGAGACGGAGACACCCGGCGTATCATCGATGAAGAGCGGCGCATCCATGAGGACGCTGGCCGCAGAGGCGAGCTGGTCCCACTCCTTCTGCGTGGAGATCCGCCCGGTGCGGAGCTTCGCGCTGTCGACGAGCGCGGTCGAGCAGAGCAGTCTTTGCACGAGCTGTTCGCGTGACATTTCCAGCGAGAAGAAGGCGACGTGCTTATGCGCCGAGGAAATACTCATGTTCTTCGCGATATTCAGTACAAAAGCCGTCTTGCCCATGGATGGACGCGCCGCCACGATGATGAAGTCGCCCTTCTGGAAGCCGCTCGTCAGCGCATCCAGGGAAGGGAATCCGCTCGGAAGCCCTGTGATGGACTCCTTGTTCTTGAATTTCCGCGTGATCTCCTGCAACTCATTCTGCACCGCCTCGCCGATCGAGGTGAAATCCGAACGGCGATCATCCCGCGTCACGGCAAGGATCGTTTTCTCCGCATTGTCCGTGATATCCTCGACATCATCACGCTCCGAGTACGCCTCATCCGTGATGACGCCGGCTGCATCGATCAGCCGCCGGAGCTTCGCCTTGTTTGCGACGATGTCAGCGTGGCGGTCTACCATCTTCGTGGTGGCCACATTCGCCGGCAGATCATTGACATAGAGGACGCCCCCCACATCATCCAGACGCCCCATGCGCTTCAGCTCTTCCGTCACCGTCAGGATATCCGCCGGCTCGCCCTTGTGCGCCAGATTCAGGATCGCCTGAAATACGATCGCATTCGCTTCGCGGTAGAAATCTGCGGCCGTCAGCTTGTCCTCGGCCGTCATGATCGCGTCCTTGTCGAGCAGCATCGCCCCCAGGACGGACTTTTCCGCGTCAATATTCTGCGGCGGAATGCGCGTCACAATCATCGTATCCGTGTCCGGCTTCTTCCCCCAGCCCTCTTTCTTCCAATTTCCCTTCGACTTGCTCTCGTTCTCTGCCATGGTGTTCTCCTTTGCATCAATATTGGCTTTATTATACGGTTTCCCTAGTGAAGGAACAAGCGAACAAGTGTGAGTGGTGACTCATGACTCATGACTAGTAGCCAGAGATTAGGGATTAGAAATCTCAAGTGACTAGTGACTGGGATCCCCCGTAACGTCATCCCGAGCGTAGCCGAGGGATCTCTACTGCACTGCGATAATCAGCACGTATGCACTGAGAAAAACCGATGGCCAGGTGCTGCCTCACATGTAGCAATGAGCGTTCTGCAAGGAGGATCTCTCGACTATGCTCGAGATGACGACAGCGCGAAGCGCTATCAAAATTCTGCGGCGCTTCATTATTTTTGCGCCGTACCACCATTTCGCATTTCTCATTTCTAATTTCTCATTCAAGCGAAGCTTTCATTCACAATTAAGTGGCAGCACGCCCCACGAGCTAACCCCATTCCTCATTTGATCCTCGTCACCCTGACGCGCCCCGTGTACATCGCGACAGTGATTTCCTTCTCATGCTTTCCATCCCTTGTCCGAAGGCGCATGGTATACTTCCCATTTCCTTCCGAGCCCGCGAAGCCATCCTTACGGAAGACGACATAGAGCCTTCCCCCTGCACGGATATTGGCAGACAGCGTCCCCCGCGGCTGGATGAATTTCACCCCGCGCTTGGTGAGGTACGACACACGCCCCGCCTCCTCGTCGCAGTAGAAGGTGACCGACATCGCCGCCATGGTTATATCCTCATGACCGCTTTTCACCAGCATCTGTGCCTCGCGGATCGCCGAAGCCACCTCCTCCGATGCAAGATCGAGCTCCCTCTCCTCCTGCCAGTCCCAGAGCATCGGCACCGCTGCGAGAGAGGCGAGCGCAAAGAGGAAAAGGACGAGCAGCAGCTCAAAGAGAAGAAAGCCCGAGCGATGCGAGAAGGAAAGCCATTCCCACCGTTTCCTGCACCCCATACGCCAACGCACCTCCGATCGCCAGGAAGGGCACGAAGCGGATCTCCGTCCTTCGCCCCAACCGTCCCCGCAGAAGCAAAAACGCACACCATAAAAGGGCCGCCAGCGATGTCAGCCATAGAGAAAGAAGGCCATACATCGGCAGCAGCCAAAGCGAAGAGGCCGCGGCCAGAAACACATCCGCAAGCCCCAGAGATCGCTTAGAGATCAGATACAGCAGTCCATAGAGCGCCCCCATTCCTACGCCCGTCAAAAGGCAGAGGAGAAACGCCCCCCGGGAGAGCATCAGTAAAGCGCCGCACACCGAAAGGACGAGCGGCCAGCCATCCGACACATACCCCGTCCGTGCATCCTCCAGTGCCGGAAAGAGCAGGAAAAGCAGATAGACCCATCTCGCCCACGAGCCTCCCAGCGCAAGTATCACACCAAAGACAAGTCCCAGCGCCGCCACAACGCCCCATCCCCGCCACCCCGCAAAGATCGCACCACTCGTCAGAAGGTCGAACATTCGCATAGGAAGCTCCTTTCGATGTTTAGTGACTTGTGACTAGTAGCTAGGGATTAGGAGACTAGAAGACCAAAAGACTAGGAGACATCGGACTCTCTCGTGTCATCATTTCGAGCGCAAGCGAGAAATCTTTGTCATTCGCGGCCCAGCGGTCGATGTTTGGAAAGCTCGAAACGGGAAACCTGCTCTCCGCATACCTTCGGGCATCGCCCCGATTCGTCATCCTGAGCGGCGAGAAGCATCGTATGTGAGATAACCAATGCCAGAACAGCTGCGACCTCTTCATCGATCGCGACGAAGCCGCACCACCATTTCGCATTCCTCATTTCTAATTTCTCATTCAAGCGAAACTTTCAAATGGAATCAAAGGTCGAGCCGCTCCACGGGATAACCCTGAGCCCTCATTTCACTCATATCCTCTCTTTTTCCGATAATTCAGCGCCATATCTGCCACACCAAGATACACCGTGAAAAGCTGCAGGAGAGGGATCCAGATCGAAATGATGACAATGAGCAGACGCAGCCGCTTCACCACCGGATAGATATGCGGCAGCCACCAGAGCGTCGCAATCCCCTGGATCCACAGCACGAAGTAGCACACCGCGCCCACATTGTACGCAAGATCCTTCACCTGCTCGGTGAGCGGCATGTACTGCGTCCCTACAGACAGAAGAAGGAGCAGCAGTACCCAGCGCGGGAAATGCCAGCGCTCCAGCGGAGGAAACTGCGGAAAGTCCGTCAGCCCCAGACGGCGGAAAACCACCTTCTCGATCTGCATTACCGCCCAGGCGAGCACCATCGGTGCCATCACCATCGCCGCCGGGATCATCTTTCGGATCGTTTTGATCATTTCCTCCGTCTGCTGATTCACCTGATCCAGCTGATCCCCGGACGCCATGAGACCTGACATTTCCTTCGCCATCCCCTGCATCTGATCCAGCGTACTTCCATACACCTGATCCCAAGGCATCCCCATCATGACCACCGTACCCAGAAGATTCAAAAGCATCGCGAAAAACATCACGACCACGATCGTCCCAAAGGTGCGGAGCGCCGATGCGCGCTTCTGATAGCAGTACGCCATCGCGATCCCGGCGAAGCCGAACATCACCACCAGAAAGAATGCCGTCGTGATCCCGAAGAACGCCGAGTCCAGGATCATGATCCCCGACGTCGCGATCACCGCCCACTTCACACCCTCGCGGATCCCCATGTACGCGATCGGCAGCGGCAGCGAAAGCAGCGCCAGAAGAGAGATCCCCGGCACATAGAAGCCCACCATAGAAAGCACCACGGCCAGCGCCGTACACATTCCCGCCAAGACGACCGCATTCGTGTCGCCCGCTTTGAACTGATTCATAACTACTCCTTCCAGAAATATAAATGTATATCGCCTTTTTATACCCATATTCTATCATACTTGAAGAAAGAATAGGAAAAGGCTTCCTCCTCGCCAAGCGCATCGCCGCTTTTTATCGCGCAAAGCCCCAAGCCCGCCGATCAGGCTTCTCTCCTCCTTACTATTTTCTCCATTCGCATCCCCTATTTCCTTCCCCCATGTGATATAATAGGAAAAGCGACTATGAACGGCTTTTATTTTTGACATACAATGCAAAAATATTTTTTTAGAGCCGGCGACTGCCGGCTCCGACAACTGAATAGGAGGTTCTATCCATTTTGGCAAAAGCAAGATTACAAATCATTCCATTAGGAGGCCTTGGAGAAATCGGGAAGAACATGACTGTATTCCGTTACGGCGACGAAATTATCGTAATCGATGCAGGCATGGCATTCCCAGAAGAAGACATGCTCGGGATCGACATCGTCATCCCGGACTTTTCCTACCTCATCGAACACAAAGACGAGATCAAAGCCATCCTCATCACCCACGGACACGAAGATCACATCGGGTCCCTTTCCTACCTGCTTCGCGAAGTGAACGCCCCGGTCTACGCCACACGCCTCACCTGCGGCCTCATCGAAGGCAAACTCAAAGAAGCACACATCACAAACTACGACCTGCACACCGTCAAACCCGGTGACGAATTCAAAACAGGCCTTTTCAAATTCGGCTTCTTCCACGTCTGCCACTCCATACCGGACTCCTGCGGCATCTACCTGCGCACCCCGGTCGGCACCATCGTCCATACCGGCGACTTCAAATTCGACCATTCTCCGGTCGACGGCGAACTCACCGACATGTACAAGCTCGCCGAGCTCGGCCACAGAGGCGTCCTCTGCCTTCTCGCCGACTCCACGAACGCACAGAATCCCGGCTACACCCCTTCCGAAGCCATCGTATCCAAGTCCCTCATGAGCGCTTACGCCGATGCCAAAGGCCGCATCATCCTTGCCACCTTCGCATCGAACGTCTCCCGCATCCAGATGGCCGTCGACGCAGCAGTCGCTAACAAAAGAAAAGTCTGCGTCTTCGGCCGCTCCATGGTGAACGTCGTCGGCATCGCCCAAGAGCTCGGCTACCTCAAAGCCCCGGAAGGCACCTTCATCGAGCCGGAAGAACTTGGCCACTACAGAGACGACCGCCTCTGCATCCTGACCACCGGCAGCCAAGGCGAACCGATGGCCGGCCTCTCCCGCATGGCCGACGGCTCCCACCGCCAGGTCCAGATCCACGCAGGCGACACCGTCATCATCTCCGCCTCCCCGATCCCGGGCAATGAGACCAGCGTCGGCCGCACCATCGACAGCCTGATGCGCCTCGGCGCCCACGTCGTCACCAGCACCACCACCCGCGTCCACGTATCCGGCCACGGCTCTCAGGAAGACCTGAAGACCATGCTCTCCCTCGTCAAGCCGAAATACTTCATCCCCGTCCACGGCGAACACCGCATGCTCGTCAGCCACGCAGAACTCGCAGAAAGCCTCGGCGTCGAAAAGAAAAACATCCTGATCGGCGAAAACGGCACCCTCTTCGAATTCACCAGCCGCGGCGGCAAGATAAATCCGCAGCGCGTCCAAGCCGGCCCCGTCTTCGTCGACGGCCTCGGCGTAGGCGACGTAGGAAACATCGTCATCCGCGACCGCCAGCAGCTCGCCCAGGACGGCGTCGTCATCGTCGTCATCGCCCTCGAAAAAGGCAGCAACCAAGTCTTAGCCGGCCCCGACATCGTCTCCCGCGGCTTCGTCTACGTGAGAGACAGCGAAGCCCTCCTGACCGAAGCCAGAGAACGCATCGAGTCCGTCCTTGACCGCTGCGAAGCCGGCAACGTCTCCGAATGGAACGCCATCAAGACCCAGGTGAGAGACGCCCTCGGCAAATACTTCTTCGACCGCACCAAGCGCCGCCCGATGATCTTGACCATCATCCAGGAAGTGAAATAAATAGCAATAAAAAATCCTCCCTCGGTTTCACACCGAGGGAGGATTTTTTTATTGTCGGATCGTGTCATCTATGGATCCTCAGGCATTCGCTATTTCGCCAGCGCCGGATCATCCTTCACCATCCGCTTTCCCCCGAACGTCTTCGCATCCTCCATCGTGATCGCATAGTCCGGAGAAGAAATATCATAAGCAGCGTGATAGAAATTCGTCTTTGCCTGCCACAGACCCGTGACCGTATCGAAAGCCAGATCATTGGTGAAAGGCCGTTTCTCATGACTCTTCAGCACCGGCATCAGAGACGGATGCGCTGCCTGGTAGTCCGGCGACAAATAGACGAAAAATGGAATATGTACCATATCATAGAAAAATGGAGAAGTGGAGTGGAAATGTTCCATATTCTCCCCATGGTCAGAGAAATAGACAAGCGACTTTAAGTTCATATGTGCCTTAGCATACTCGAAAATATCCCGGATGACCCGATCAGTATACGCGCCCGTCAGATCATAGCCATAGTAGGGATCATTTTCAGAGATCCCCAGCGCACCCCTCTGATCCGCCGGCACGCGCGCCAGATACGTATAGTGGCTGCCCATGATGTTAATGAAAAGCACACGCCGCTTCGCCGGCGGCAGCTTCTTCATGACATCGACGGCATATTCATCATAATTTTTCTCCCAAAAGGACGCGTCACTACGCTCTGCGATCAGCGTCACGCCCGCACTCGAGAGCGAGCTTCTATTATGGAAAGAGATCCAGTCCGTGCGATACCCTGCAGCCCGGGCCGCATCCACCATACTGACCGCATGAGACAGATCCATATCTCCATACTGGTTCGCACTCGTCATCGCATACGAAAGCGACATGAGGGTATTCGGAAAATTCGAATATGCCATGTAGTTCAACGAAAAATCGGGATCATTGACCTTAGAAGAAAGCCAAGGTGTCGTGTCTTCTGGATAGCTCGGCGTGAATGCCTTCAAATGATCCCTATTCGCACTCTCCCCGATGATGACGATATGTGTCCCCTCATCCAGCCCCTCCGCAGGATCTATAAGCTTCAACCTGGCTGTATTTTTATCCAGATTGGTATTAAAATTCTGCAAAAGCTGAAACTCGCTCCCCTTGCTGTTCATTGTGCGATATAAATTGATCGGGAATACATGGATGATTTGTCGGATAAAGCCGCCAAAGAAAAGGATGGAGATCACGATCAGGCCGACCTTGACCTTCTTCCCATTTCCTCGCAATAACCCCTTACCGCTCTCCGCACATCGTCCCACCTGTTGCGTCAGCACATAAGCTGCCAGCAAGAGCAGCAGGATCACGCCAATAGCCAATCCAAGTAACAAAGGAGATCCCATGGTGCTGAGGAACTCCTTCACCTCTTCCCAATGCGTAGCGCGGACAGCCATCAAAGCAAAGAGATCCATTTCTCCGCCGAATCGCCAATAATAACTGATATAAATCAGCGGAAATAGCAGCATGAAAAAATTGAAAGCACCGTACATGGCCTGCAAAGCCGCGCGTACATAGCCGCCGCATTTCGTAAGCCCGATCGTGTACACATAAGGCAGAGAAAAGAGCAACGCCCCCAGCACGTAGTAATCTCCCAAATGTTTTTTCTCCGGCAGCGAAGCAAATCCATACGCCCAAGTAAAAGTACCCGCCCAAAGAAGCGGCAGGATCACCGCCCACGGCAGGAGACGCTTCAGGTAGTCTTTACTGAAAACGGAAAAAAGCCCAAAGGAAACGATGAGCATGACAGCAAAAGCCGCGCCCAGACGCGGCTGTGCGTAGCTATAGATATCAGGGAAATCTCCCCCGAAATGAAGAATAAACATAAGTAATGCGGCTATCCCCCATGGGAAGCACACGGAAGGAATGACTATCTTCTTCAAAATGCCCCTCAAGGAAAGACCTTCACCTTTTAGACTAATCATTTTGAACACTCGTTTCAATCCCGTTCAAACAGATCTCTCGTATAGACCTTGCTTCTTACATCATCGAGCGAGTGATCATAGCGATTTGCAATGATGCCATGGCTCTGCTCTTTAAACCTTGCCAGATCATTCACCACAAGACTGCCAAAGAACGTCGTACCATCCTCCAGCGTCGGTTCATAGATGATGACCTGCGCACCCTTCGCCTTGATGCGTTTCATGACGCCTTGGATGCTGCTCTGGCGGAAATTATCCGAATTCGACTTCATCGTCAGACGATATACGCCGATCGTCATTGACTCTTCCCTACGCGGATCATACTCACTGTTGTCGTGATAGTAACCCGCGATTTCCAACACCTTATCAGCGATATAATCCTTTCTCGTCCGATTCGACTTCACGATCGCCTCGATCAGATTCTCCGGCACGTTCTCATAATTTGCCAGAAGCTGCTTTGTATCTTTGGGAAGACAGTAGCCGCCATAGCCGAAGGACGGATTGTTATAAAATTCCCCGATTCGTGGATCCAGACAGATGCCATCGATGATCTCCGCCGTACTGAGACCTTTCGTCTCCGCATAGGTATCCAGCTCATTGAAATACGATACACGCATTGCCAGATACGTATTTGCGAAAAGCTTCACCGCTTCCGCTTCCGTAAATCCCATGAACCGTGTCGGGATGTCCTGCTTGATCGCTCCTTCCTGGAGAAGTCCCGCGAAGGTATGTGCTGCCTTCACCAGCTTCTCATCTGTCGGATCAGTACCGACAATGATACGGCTCGGATAAAGGTTATCATAGAGCGCCTTGCTTTCACGCAGAAATTCCGGGCTAAAGATGATATTCTTCGTACCAAACTTCTCACGGACGCTCTTCGTATAGCCGACGGGGATCGTCGACTTAATGACCATGATGGCATCCGGATTGTACTGCATCACCAGCTGAATGACCGCTTCGACAGAGCTGGTGTCAAAGAAATTCTTTCTCGAATCATAATTGGTCGGCGTCGCAATAATGACGAAGTCCGCGTCCCTGTACGCCGCCTCCGCATCCATCGTCGCCGTCAGATCCAGAGCCGTCTCTGCCAAGTACTTCTCGATATAGTCATCCTGGATCGGCGACTTTCTATGATTCACCATGTCCACCTTTTCTGGGATGATATCCACTGCCATCACATGATTGTGCTGCGCAAGAAGCGTCGCCAAAGACAGACCCACATACCCTGTACCTGCTACTGCAATATTCATTGATCTTGATCTCCTATATAAAGCTAATGATTCCTTATTTGACATAGTATGCCTTATACCACTCAGCAAACTTTCTAAGACCATCTCTGAGCGAAGTCATCGGGCAATAGCCGAAATCCCTCGAAAGCGCCTCCGTATCCGCATACGTCACTGGCACATCTCCCGGCTGCATAGGAACCAATTTCTTATGCGCCTCAAAATCATAGTCTATCGGAAGCACACCGGCACGCACCAACTCCTGCTGCAGGATATCTACGAAATCCAAGAGATTCACCGGATGACCGCCGCCAATGTTATACACTGCATACGGCGGGATCGGGAGCCCGTCTGCCCCGTTCTTTTTTTCAGGAGCTCCCTTCATCACACGGACAACACCTTCGACAATATCATCCACATACGTGAAGTCTCTTTCGCAATGACCATGATTAAAAATCTGTATCGTCTTTCCTGCCAGAAGCTTATTCGTGAAGCCGAAGTACGCCATATCCGGACGGCCAGCGGGGCCGTAAACCGTAAAGAAGCGTAGCCCCGTGCAGGGGATGTTATACAGCTTCGCATAGCAATGAGCCAGAAGCTCATTCGACTTCTTCGTCGCCGCATAGAGAGATACGGGATGATCTACTTTATCCTCCGTGCTGAAAGGCACCTTCGTATTCCCACCATAGACAGAAGACGAGGACGCATAGACCAGATGCTCCACACCCGGTGCGCCATTATCATACGAATGGCGGCATGCCTCCAAGATGTTATAAAATCCGATAAGATTCGACTCGACATAGACATCCGGATTCGTGATCGAATACCGCACCCCTGCCTGCGCCGCCAGATTTACCACGATCGACGGCTTGTACCTGGCAAAGACTTCTCCCATCAGCGCCTTATCCGCAATATTCCCGTGGATGAATACCCACTGACTGGACGATAGCCGAGCGATCTTCTCCAATTCCTGCAGGCGATACTCTTTCAGGGAAACATCGTAATAGTCATTCATATTATCGATACCGATGACCGTCCCCTGTAAATCCATCGAAAGCAACTGCCTTACCAGATTTGCGCCAATAAAACCAGCTGCACCAGTCACGAAAATCGTCTTTTTACTGAGCTGAATATTCCGTTTCATTCAAGGCCTCCTTGCTAGTATGTTTTACATCATTTATACTAGTATAAATGATATGTTTAAACTATGAAAGGATGAAGTTTTTATATGTCAAATATACTTGACAACGCCATAACACAAACGCTGCACTTCGGAAAGCCGACCGCAAAAGATGCTTTCCACATCGCTCTTACAGGCACACCCGACTATATCCCACACATGGGGATCGTAGCCCTCACTGTGCATGAACACAATAAAGACCTTCCCATCTGCTACCATTTCTTTATCAATCATCTTCCCGAAGAAGAAAAGGCAAATCTTCAAAAAGCAGCGGCTTCCATGGACAGCCCTCTAGAAGTTCACCTGATCGACGACAGATGCTTCAAGCCACTCCTTCTCTCTGATGGGGTAGCTGCTTTCTTCTACCGCTTTCTTGTCGCACCGACCATCGCACCAGTTGCTGACCGCGTCCTGTACCTGGATGGGGATATGCTCTGCCGCGGTTCCCTGAAGTATCTGGCCGAACTGGACTTTCAAGGAAATGCTGTCGCCGTCGTATCTGATCGCGGAGAACAAGCCAATGCAAAGCGCATGCACACCACCCGTTATTTCAATGCCGGCATGATGCTCATCAATACACGTCTCTGGATGAAAGAAAACCTCTTCGACGACATCGTCCGCCGTGCGGAAGAAAACGTCAAGCGTGTAGGAAACCGCCTCTCTCACCATGATCAGGACATTCATAATGAAATGCTTGACAGTAAAAGCCTTTATATCGACAAGAAATACAACTACCTCTACAATCTGGATCGCCACTCCCTGTTTGCCAAGCAGCCCGTCAATGAAGACTACAAAGATAAAGTCATCATTCACTTCGCCGGCCATGCCAAGCCGTGGCACGACTGGGTACAGAACTGGGACGTCGTCAAAGAATACGCTGCCATTCAAAGAAAAACACCCTGGAAGGATGTCCCCCTCGTTCCCCCCAAAGGAACAAAAAACCTCCATCAGGCTGCCCGAAGCGCCCGTATGTATGGAAACTACGGAGAAATGCTGATGTGGTACCTGAAGTACCTTGGAGCAAAACTGTAAAACATACTCCTTACCTCATTGGAAAGGCAAGGCCATATACTGACACCTACAATAAACGCCCGAAGGGATACCCGTCCTATCCCCTCGGGCGTTTTACTATGCCATTTGACTATCCTTCGCCGGCATCATCCGCCATGCCGATTTCCCTCAACCAGCGCAAGATGCCCCTCATACCGTTCATCACTTATCATTCCGAGCGCCCACTCACCGGCACAGACGGCCTCGCTCACAGAAATAGCATCTATCGGCGTATAAGACCTGTCACGGATCGTGTGATTCACATGGTCCTGCGTGCGCGGCATATCTGTCGTCGCCAGCGCGCAGGACTTCTCCCCCAGCGGATGATGGAGCTTCGCATTGCTCGGCCCAAACATCGCAATCACCGGCACCTTGCAGCTATCGAACACGTACATCGGTCCGCTGTCATTCGTAAAAGCGACTGCGCACCAAGAAGCTGCCGCGATGAATTCCCCCATAGAGAGCTTTCCAGCCGCCACGATGGCCTCATATCTGCGTTTCATATGTGCTAAAGCCTTCTCTATGAGCGGCATCTCGCCAGGGATGCCAAAGAAGACAGGGCGATAGCCGAGACCGGAGAAGTGGTCCGCCACTTCTCCATATTTCTCTGCAGACCAATTCTTCTCCGCGGTCGAGCTCCCCACAGAAAATCCCGCCAGTCTATCCTCCGGCTTTACCCCCTCTGCGGCAAAAAAAGCCTTTGCACCCTCTTCCCATGCAGGGCAGGTATACATCTGCATCCCATGGTGGGCCAAGTTTGACACGCCCAAGTGCTCCAGCACCTTGACATACTTTTCTGCCGCATGACAGTCACGCCGCTCCACCAGTATTTCATCATCGATAAAAAGCCGTCCCAGTGGATTCCCTGTCTCCCCGACCCACACCTTCGCCTTCATCGCCTTCGCCATGAGGAAAGTACGCGTCGTCCCGTGAAGCACCATGAGAATGTCCGGATGCGTCTTCCCGATTTCTTTCCCCAGTTTCCACGTAGAAGAAAGCCCCATCTTTTTACGATCCACAGGAATGATCGTATCGATGCATGGATTATATCGGACAGCCTCTTGAAATCTGGCATCAATGACAAGCGTGATCTTAGAGCCAACGGCTTCGCGGCGAAGGATCTCCAGAAAGGGAGAAAGAGAGACCATGTCTCCGAAGTAGAGCATGTAGATAATGACGATATTTTTATGTCTTAAATTCATGATGTGCCCTCAGTAAAATCAAAAAGCTGTATTCTTTATCAGACTATCCCATACTCCTAACAAATCCCCTTGTTGACCTGTTACCACAATATTTCTTGCCGCCTGTTGGGCATCTTGTCTTAACAAAAATGCCTATATCTCCCAAGCAGTGATTTTTATATTCAAAGCAACTCACTTTTCATTGACATTTACACACTATTTCTACGATTCTTTTCTATATGCCGCCATACCATATCCCAATACTCCAAAATAGATCCTTGACGGTATCTTGTTGATTATTGTAGTATCTACCAGTCCCTGAAAAAAGAAAGTTAAAAAAACACTTAGCAGAGCTATCACCAGCCATTTATCCCTGGCAAGAGGAAAACTTTTGATCAAAGTCATAAAAAGAATTCCGTGAAACAGCAAGTAGCCTATCCCTCCCAATAACCCTGTAGTACTCAAAAAATATACTGGCATATTATGCGGCATGTTATGCCCTTGCTCCATTGCATTTTGAGGATGATACTTTACATCATAATAATTTTCTCCCCATCTATCTATGCCGACGCCTAACAGTTTATGATCATTCCACATCTGATAACTGGCTTCGATCATTTGCAAACGTTCACCACCATATTTGCTAATACCATTTCTATCTTCCTGCAAATGATAAAAAGCTCCCGCCCCAATAACGATCACCAGAACAATCCCTGCCACGATCGTCATAATAGATTTCTTTTTTAAGTGTTTGCTCATAATCAGCATAATAAACAATGAAAAGCAGATGCCCAATACAAGTGCAACCAATCCACCTCTCGATTTTGTTAAATACATACAGAAAAATCCTAATCCCATCAAAAACGCTAGTCCTATTCTTTCAATATAACCGGAACTGTTTTTGAGAAAATAAGCGATGAGAGGCGTTGCAATGGCCACCATAGTTGCTAAATGATTTGGATGCGCAAACGTACTCATGATGCGTGCATTTGGATCTTGATACCATTGATATATACCCAGTGTAAAAATAATGCTGCAGCTAACCAGAAGTCCCATCTTCGTTCCTTTATCAATATCGTAACTGGTTCGAAGCACGTAAAACACAAAAAATGGGATCGTTAAGGAGGCATATTCCAGACTGCGACTTAAGCTTTGCATATCCCGCAAAATGATACTATCTAAAATAATACTGCCGTAAAAGCAAAGACACCCCCACAACACATATTTCAATTCCGGATATAAGGATACCTCATATATTAATCTCTTTCCTTTTAAGTAATACATGTACATGATGCTTACCCCTGCTACTATAAAAAAATAGCTGAAATAAGCTGCAGAAAAGCGGATGCATACAAAGCACCACAATAGTACTGCAATTATATAAATTAAAATAGAATTCAATCTTATTCCCGTTCCTTCATGATTAAACGATCCCAAGCATCCCAAATCTTATTCGGCGCATATTGCCGCATCGATTTTTTTGCACTTGCTCCCATCTGCACTCGCTTCTCTCGATTTGCCATTAATTCCTCTAGGCCTTTTGAAAAAGCGTTCACCCCATCAGAAACAAGAATGCCGCAATCTTCCCCTACAATTTCCCTGGCTGCTTGACAAGAGCGAAATGCCACTACCGGCAAACCTGCGCTCATGGCCTCCGCCATCGCCAAGCCAAATCCTTCATAAGCACTAGGCCAGGCAAAAATGTCTGCCGCCAGATTCTTTTCTAGTACATTATGTGTAACTCCTTTGAAAAGCACTCGATTTTCCAGATTATATTTGGCAACAAGATCCTCCAATTCTTTCTTATATTTTTTATTCCAATCTGACCCCCAGAGCTCCACCCGCCACTGCGGATATTTCTGCGATAACTTAGCAAAAGCTTCTATCAAAAGATGTTGCCTTTTGGAGTGTTTATCTAGGCGAGCTATATTTATAATTGTGTACCACGCCTTTTCTTTACAAAGCACTGTTTGTATTTCTTTATACTGTGGCACTGCATTAGGAATTACAATACCTCTTGCATCAGGAATATACTTTTTTAAATACGTCAAATCTCCTTGCAACAAAACGGAAACATACTGACTTTTACTGCAAGCCCGCTTACTTCCAGGTGATGAATTGAGGGCTAAGATTTGTGCACCAAAGTGGAATCTTGTTATAACCGGAACTGATGTTTTTACATAATTGATCAAATAATTAGCCTCCTTGGGCCAATTGCAAACAATTATATCTGGTTGTTCTTTTTGAAGCATTTCTGTCAAATCGCTTCTTATCAATTTTCCAAAATAATCTTCTTCCCACCCGTGTGCCCAACTAATGCTAGCCACTCTCAACACTTCCCGGATTATTTTTTGCGTCTTTGGTAATTTAGGCTCTAACTGCCCTTTCCATTTTTCTGGATGCAAAGCCATCAGATTACACAGCTGAATCTTCTTGTCCAAAGGGAAAAAAGGAGTACCGGACTTTCCATAACAATATAAAATGGATACATCATGTCCACGTTCTATCATGGCATTTGCCATATCACAACATACTTTTTCTGCTCCACCGGTGCTAGTAATAAACGGCGCAAGGTAAACAAGAAACAGTTTCATGAGATCACCTCATTATTTTTCTTTACGCAAATTAATTTTTTTGATTTCCAATGTCCGTAAAATCGAGGAATCATCCATTTATGCGCCAATAAACACCACGCCAAAAAGCGATCTCTATATCGTCCCTTTATTGATTGTATGGAATTATGTTGTAATATCGAATCAATTTCTTTTAATTGTACTTCATCTAATTCTGGTACTGCCAAAGATAAGCAAAACGCTTTAACCCCATTAGATAACACACGTACTGCACAATAATCAATTTTTAAAGGATCATACATTTGTGCCATTTCCCGTCGATAATTCCATAAATAACAATGGGCATAATATTTCTTAGCATTCATGGTGTGCGTCACAGAATTGGGATTACCCACAAAATGAAAGTATAGAACTTCATTTATATAAGAAACTGATTTAGCTTTAAAAAATAATGTGATCGTTAAATATCCATCTTCACCTGATAAATGAACCGCTTCTGGTAAATTTACGTCTTCATAAAGAGACCTCTTTGACATAAAATTCCATACAACCGATTGCCCCGATATAATGGTTTCTCTCCGCCAACCATCTATGGTAAGATCCTTCCATAATATTTTTGAGGTTATTACTTTATTATTCACGTTTGCTGCGCCATAAACAACAATATCAGATTTCTTCTCGCGTATACATTTTACAAGCCTTTCTAATAAGCTCGGCTCTAGCCAATCATCTGCATCTGCCCAAACTACATATTCCCCTACTGCTTTCTTTATTCCACCCAAACGTGTTTTTCCTATCCCTTGATTGGACTGATGAAACACCTTAAAACGAGTATCTTTTTGTGCATACTCATCACATATTTCTCCAGACTTATCCATCGATCCATCATCAATTACAATCACTTCAAAGTCTTTCCAAGTCTGGTTTGTCACGCTTTCAAAGCATCTTCTCACATATCCTTCTACATTATATACAGGAACAACGATTGATATCAGTGCGCTCATTACTTATCCTTCATTTTATAAAATGCAAAAATATTCTATGCGGCTTTACACATCTTTTATCAATGTATTCCATTGACTCCAAACAAATGTAGCCTCATACTTCCCCGCCATATTTCTCGCTGCCTCCCCATAGGCCCGGCGAAGCGTGCGATCGTCCATTAGGCATCCCAGCGCCTGCGACAAAGGGGCTACCCCGTCTTCGCAAAGGAGCCCATTCTCCTCCGATACGATGATCTCATTCACCGCCGGACAGCTTCGATAGCCGACCGCCGGGATGCCACAGCTCAGAGCCTCACTCAATGCCAAAGGAAAACCTTCGTGATGGCTGGGGAATGCAAAGATGTCTGTCTCTTTCCAGACGGCATCCATATCTTTTGTCGTCCCGCAAAGGAAGACCTGCTTTTCCAGACCGTACTTTTTTATTTTTGATTTGAGCGAAGCGACATAGGGCTTATCATAGGTATCTCCCCAGAGCTTCACCTGCCAGTCCGGATGGTCTTTGGAAAGCCTTGCAAAGGCTTCGATCAGGAGATGCTGACGCTTGGTGCGGCCGGTGAGGCGGCCGACGCAGGTGATGGTGTACTTGTCCTTCTTTGCGAGATGATCTGCCGTGACGTGCGGCGCGTTCACCGCATTCGGTATCGCGATGAAGTGGTCGTAGTGCAGGTATTTTTTCGCTTTGGAAATAAAAGAAGGGAGCAGCACCTGAATGGCGGCGCTTTTTTCTAAGGCCTTCCTTTCCTCTGCCGGTGAGCCGCGGAAGATCTCATCCGGATCATTGTGCAACATGGAGATCACGGGGATCTTCGTCCCCACGCCATCCAAAAGCAACCGTCCGGTGGGTTCACGGAAGGAGACGATCACGTCCGGCTTTTCTTTCTCGAGAAGCCGTGACAACTGTGCTTTCGCCTGATAGAGCAGGCGATAATTCTGATCTCGGGCTGCCGCTCTGGAGAAGGGGCGGATGACTTCGCGGAGCGCTTTCGTAAGTCCGCTCGGTTTTACTGCTTTCTCTCCCGGCAGGTGGTAGAGGTTCAGGAGCTTCACGCTCTTGGGCACGGTAAAGAAGGGCTCTCCTTCCCTTTTCTCGTCGGCAAAGACGGCGATGACGTCATAGCTTCTTTCGGAAAGGGCGCTCGCCATCTTAGCAAAGACGTTCTCGATGCCGCCGCTGTAGCCAATGAATTTATGAAAATCTGCCAGCATGACTTTCATGGATTTTTCTCCCTGCATGATACATTTTTAGCCCGGATGCCGGCAAAAATCAGCAGAGCGACCTGCCAGCATCCCTAAAGTTTTTCTATCATTATATCATACTCTGATAACAGGCGTTTTCCGGGAAACATGCTCTTCTTTCTCTTTGATCCCATACACATATGTAGTTGGCTGATAGAGCCGGAGCTTATCCGGATGCCAGAAAAGCACGGGATCTTGCGAGCGATGATCTAATCCGTGCTTTCCCTGAAATAAACAGGCATCATAGGATCAGGCGCCACCCATGGATCGCACCGCACGTACATGAGCTATACGATCCGAAAATAAGCGCACTACCCGCTCATCATATCCCGCACCAGCTGATACACCTTCTCCATCGGGAGACTTGCCATCCTGCATCCTTTCGTCCCCGGATGCTCTGCCAGAAGGACGTGGCTGTTGTCATTCCCATAGGGACCGCTTCTGTCCGGAAGTGTCGGCCCGAAGAGGGCTATGATGGGAGTGTGGACGGCGTTTGCGATGTGGAGGGGGCCGGTGTCGCTGGAAATGTGGAGCGCCGCCATTTTTTCCAGAGCGGCAAGTTCCAAGAGATTCGTCTGTCCCATAAGGTTCACGGTATACGGGGAAGGAGAGAGCTTCCGGATGGCTTCGCCCATGGGCATCTCGCCTTTTGAGCCCGCAATGACGGTGGTGATCTTGTCTTCGGCGAGTTTCCTTGCAAGCTCCCCCCAGTACTCGATGGGCCATTTCTTGTGGTCGCCCCGTGTCCCGGGGACGAGAAGGACGTAGCTTCCTTTGACGCCGTTTGTCCGAAGAATCGTAGTGACGGTTTCCATTTCTTTTGTCAGATCAGGAAGGGGAAATTCGATCTTGTCTGCGGGGCAGCCCAGATAGCGCATGACGTCTAAGAGCTGCTCGATGATGTGTCCGTGCTTATGGGAGCCGGAGATCGGCTTGCTGAAAAGGAAGCTGCCTTCACGTGCATCATGATAGCCGATCTTTTTCTTGCCGCCGGAGAGGAAGGAGATGAGTCCGCTCTTGGCGATCATCTGCAGGTCGATGACGAGGTCGAAGTGATGCGCATGCAGGTCTTTGCGGATCTCTCTCCAGTAGGAGAGCTGATTGATGCGTTTCCGGTCGACGAGGTAGACTTCATCGATCCACGGCTTGCCGGGAAGGATCCCCGCAAAGGCAGGATGTACGGCCCATGTGATCCTGGCTTCGGGATAGGCCTTGCGCAGGGCGTAGAGGGAGGGGAGCGCGTGGATGATGTCCCCCAAGGAGCTCATTTTTATAATCAGGATATTTTTATACGTCTTTGGCATGATGGATGTCCTTGGATCCGACTCAGCTCGCCGTATCTTGGGCGCTTTGGCGGATCGGAATGATAAAATATATGTTTATTTTATCACATTTCAGCAGCTGCTTCGATGAAAATTCCACTAAAAAGGACGCGGATGTATTCCGCGTCCTTTTGCCATGAGAGTAGGTCGTTTAAGGAAACACGGATGAAATCGTTATTGGATCTCATCCTGCGATGGAATCAGCATTTCCCTAAGTCCATGGACCCATTGCCTCTATTTTTCGTTTTCAAGTGCTTTCAGAAGTTCTTCCCGGCTGACGGCATAGGTACCGAGCTTGGCGACTACGACACCGGCAGCAAGGTTTGCCAGGCAGCAGCTGTCCGCGGGTGCGATACCGCCGGCGATGCCCATGGCGAAGACGGCGATGACGGTGTCACCGGCGCCGGAGACGTCGAAAACTTCCTGCGCTTTGGTCGGAATGTGCTCGATCTCCTCCTCCCGGATGAAGGAGAGGCCGGCTTCGGAGCGGGTAACGATGATGTTGCCGAGATGGAATCTTTTCATCACGTCGCGAGCTGCTTGTTCGACGGGCGCGTCTTCATTGCGGATGGGATCGGGGAGAACCGCATTGATCTCCTTGAGATTCGGCGTGATGTAGTCAGCGCCGGCGTACTTCATCCAGTTCGTCCCTTTCGGATCCACGATGACCGGCACGTGGTGCGCCTTACAGGCGGCGATGATTTTCTGGCAGTTTTCTTCGGTGCATGCCCCTTTGCCGTAGTCGGAAATGATGAGACAGTCCAGCCCCTCATCCAGTTTCTTGTATATGCCGGCAAGAAAATGCTCTGCCTCTTTTCCCGTCACAGCGGCGGACTCTTCAAAGTCGAGACGCAGCATCTGCTGATGACCGCCGATCACGCGCAGCTTCGTCGTGGTCGGACGATCGGTCGGAATAAGGCCGGCTCCGTCGATCCCTCTGGCGCGCAGTTTTTCAAGCAGGCTCTTTCCGTGATAGTCCTTTCCCACAAAGCCTGCGATGCTGACCTGACAGGCAAGGCGCGTCAGATTGTGCGCCACGTTTGCTGCGCCTCCCAGCGTTTCCATTTCCGATCGCACGTGCGCGATCGGCACGGGGGCTTCCGGAGAAATGCGGGTCACTTCGCTGTAATAATATTTATCGAGCATCACGTCACCTGCGACAAGGATCCGGCACTGGGATGTGCGCGTGGCGACAAAGCTATAAAGTTCCTTCTTATCCATAAGTTCCTCAAATTCCATCATATAACCGAGCTGCCCTTAGGATGATAGGGCATAAATGCCCTATCTGCTGCAGGGACTCTCTATTGGCTTTATTTTATCACATTTGAAGGTTCCCTTCGATGAGAATACACGGAAAATAGTACAGGCAGCGATCTCATAGTTGGAAAAGATGTTATACATTCTCAGGTTTTCCTCCATCAAAGAAGCATTTACGGGAGAGAACCATAGCGCTCCCTAGTTGCCAGTCACTGATCGCACGCAAAGAAAAATTCCCCGGGAATAAATCTCGGGGAATTCTTATCATTCTTATTCCGTAACGACGGAGACGTGGACGGTGCTGGTGACCTGCTGGTGGACCCAGACTTCTACGTCATATTCACCGACGGTCTTGATCGGCGCTTTGAGACGGATATTTTTCTTTTCGAGCTTGAATTTGTACTGCTTCTCGAGAGCTTCGCTGATATCCTTGCCGGTGACGGAGCCGAAGATGCGGCCGTCTTCCCCGCTCTGGACTTTGATGACGACCTTGACGGCCTTGAGCTGGGAGGCCATGATGACGGCTTCGTCTGCTGCGACCTTGCTCTTGAATTCTTTCGCTTCCTGACGCTGGGAGGCGGTATTGAGGTTTGCCTTGGTGCCTTCTACGCCGAGGCCCTTGCGGATGAGCACGTTGCGGCCATACGCATCAGCGACTTCGATGACGTCGCCCTTTTTTCCCATTTTCTTTACGTCTTGCAGTAATACGACTTTCATTCTTTTTCCTCCTCTACTTGTTTACGGACTTGGGTCAGGATGACCTTTTCCGCTGTTTCTTTATTTCCATCTTTGCCCAGCTGGCAGCCGGCCACGGTGAGATGACCGCCGCCGCCCAAGGCTTCCATGACGACCTGTACATTGATCGAGCCGTCGGAGCGGGCAGAGAGACAGAGTCCATTGTCTGTGTGATAGAAAAGGAAACTGGTCCGGATCTCCTTCACGGTCACAAGGTAGTCTGCGATCTGTCCGGCGAGTACCTGGGAGTCTTCTGTCCCCTCCGGGCACTCGGCGATCGCGATATAGTTATCGATGAGCTTCATATGGGCCAGGATCTCTGCCTTGGTCTTGATGAAGTGGATGTCCTCCGCAAAGAGCCTGTGGACGAGCTTCGTATCTGCCCCGCAGCGGCGCAGGAAGCTCGCCGCGTCGAAGGTACGGACGCTGGTCTGGACGGCGAAGTTCTTCGTATCGACGACGATGCCTGCATAGAGGCAGGACGCCTCGAGTTCATTCATTTCTTCATCCCCGCCGTAGTACTGGACGAGCTCGGTCACAAGCTCGGACGCCGATGAGGCGGATGGCTCCATGTATGTCAGAAGCGGCTGTCGGATGATGGAGGCCGCGCGGCGGTGATGATCGATGACGACCTTTTTCACGGATTTTTTGAGAACTTCCGGGGCTGCGACGAGCTCGGGGATGTGCGTGTCGGTGATGATGACGACGGTCTTATCCGTCATGAGTCCCTTTGCCTCGCTCTCATCGATGAGGAGCCCTTCGGCGGCACCGCTCTTCTCGATGGCATCGACCATCTTGCGGCAGGTGTCACGCTCCTTCGAGAGAACGACATGCGCCTCGACATGGGAGGAGCGCGCGAGGTGGGCGACGCCGACCGCCGATCCCAAGGCATCGAAGTCTTCATGATTATGCCCCATGACGAGCACCATATCTGCGTCTTCGATGATCTCCTTCAGCGCCTGTGCGACGACGCGCACGCGCACGCGGGTGGAGGAGACGGACGTCGGCGATTTCCCGCCGAAGGCCTTCACTTCCTTCCCGAGGCGAACGATGGCCTGATCCCCGCCGCGTCCAAGGGCGAGGTCAAGGGAGACCTGCGCCTCTTCGAACTGTTTCATGAAGGAGTCGCTGCTCTGGACGATGCCGATGGAGAGCGTGACCGGGATGCGGTTCACCGTATGGATCGCGCGGACTGCATCGAGGATCTCGAAATTACTCTCCATCATTTCCGCAAGTGCCTTGTGTGAAATGCACGCCACGAAATCATTCGTCGAGTACTGCTTGATGAAGCCCTCTTTCGCATTGAATGAGGAGAGAACCTTCTCCGTGACATCCGAGAGCAGGGCCGAGCGCTCGACATCGGTGAGGTCTGCGGTGACCTCCGGCACATTGTCGATACGGATGAGGCAGAAGACCGGCCGCGCTTCATCGCACGCCTTCATCGCTTTTTCGACATCCGTGCGGTCCATGAAGTAGAATACCATGAAGTGCGTATCGTTCTTCTCTCCAGTGTCCAGAAATTTGTAGAAAACACGGAAGAAGGACTCACCTGCATGGCACTCAAACCACCCGGTCTTGCCCCAGATCTTGGAGATCTTCTGCCCGGTGATGAGATCCTGAAAACGGACTCCGACCTCAGCTCCCTCGCCGAGCCAGCCACGGAAGACATTGTTCGCCCAGACCAGCTCTTTCTTCTCATCCATCATCGCGATGCCGACAGGGAGGTTCTTCACCGCATACACCGTACCGGCCGAAACGCCCGAAGACAGGTCATCCAGATAGCGCAGGAGCTTTTTCTCCTGCCCGTAGTCGGAGCGTTTCACATAGACGATGACCCCGGCCACGATGATAAAGAAGAGCAGCCCCAGCGGCCAATTCTGCGTGGCAAGCAGCAGTGCGGCCAGGAGCAGCAGGCCGATCATGAGCTTTGAGGTCCTCGTATATACCCATATATCGCTCAGCATAGTTGTCTCCTTTGTTCGTTACGAAATCGGGAGGCGGCCTGTCTCACGGGCAGCACCCGCCGATTTTTTCGACGATTCTTACTCTTTATCGTACTCGAAACAGGAGAAGAATGCAAGAGGGCAGGGCGGGAGGCTCTCCCCCCCATCGCCCTTTCGGGGCAATGGATCTTTGAGACCCATCGCAGACAGCCTCGAAGGATAAAAGGTCTGTCCACAAACGCCGCCCCTCATGCCACTAATGAGGAACGCGAAGCCATGGCTAAAAGCTCGGTCCATGCACCGAAGGAAAGCCCCCTCTTCCGAATCTTCTCATATCGAAAGAAAGCGAGGCCCTCTATCCCGCCTCACAAAGAAAAAAAGCCCCATAAAAAGGAGCCCTCCTCTGCCTAAGGTTCTTTGTTTATCGGTGATCGCACGGGAACGGGAAAAAGGGTCTATGCTATATCAATACGTGCTTGGGGAAAGACATATTTCATCGCAGAAACCGATCTTGCCTGTATTTTCGCACTGCTTCGTCATCTTCCTTCTTACAAGCCCGTTATCCGCGTCAGATGATCCCCTGTCCCCTGATCGCCAGTTTCGTCAATTTTTCGAGCACACGGTCCAGCGTGCCCTCATTCACCACGATCTCGTCTGCTGCCTTGCGATAGAGGGCGATGCGCTCATGGTAAAGCGTGTAGACTTTCCCGCTGCCTTCGGCAAGAAGGGGGCGGGTGCTGACCTCTACATCGCCTGCGATGTCTTCGGGGCGGCGGTCGATGAAGTAAATGGTGCCGGTCTTTTTCAGTCGCTCGATGTTGACAGCGCGCTTCACGACGCCGCCGCCGGTCGCGATGACGAGGCTTTCCCTCTTTGCGAGGGCTTCGATGGTGCGTTCTTCGGCATCACGGAAGCAGTCTTCGCTCACGGCGAAGAGCTCGCGGATGCTCTTTCCTTCTTTTTCTTCCAAATAGCTGTCGGCATCCACGAAGGAGCGGTGCAGGGCTCCGGCCAGTCGCCGCCCCAGTGTGGATTTCCCGCAGCCGGGCATGCCGATCAGGATGATATTTTTCATGAATGCTCCTTCCTATGAAAGTGGATCGTCGGATTCAAAGGGTTCAGGGACAGCCATGGAGCGGTACGCGGCATCACCGCTTTTTATATGAGGCAATGCCTGAAGGTCTACGGGTAGCAGGTTTCCCGTTTGGGATTTCCTGACATCGACCGCCTGACCGCGAATGGCAAAGATTTCTCGCTTACGCTCGAAATGACAATACGGGAGTCTGATGTCTCCTAGTCTCCTAGTCTTTTAGCCACTAGTCACTCATTTCTTCTGCGATCTCTTCTGCGATGCGATCGGGGATCTCTCTTTCCAGCCAGATCTCTTCTGCCGCGATGGCCTGCATGACGAGCATGTACATGCCATTGGCCTTGTCCGCATGCGAAGCGTCATGGAGAAGGCGGGTCTCCTTCGGGTTGTAGATGATGTCGATGACCTTGGAGAAATGCCGGGCAGCCTCTTCGGAGATCGGAGAAACGCCGACCTTGGGATACATACCGACCGGGGTGGCGTTCACGAGAAGTGCGCCTTCTGCCTCTCTTTCAAAAGCGGCGTAGTCCATGAGACGGACGCGGCGCTCTTCCGCAAAGGAGCGGAGATCGGAGTCCACCTTCTCCGGATGGCGGGAGATGACGCGGATCTCTGCTGCGCCTTCATCATAAAGGCACTGGATGATGGCGCGCGATGCACCGCCGTGACCGAGGACGACGGCGGTCTTTCCATTGACCTTGGCATCGATCTTTCGGAGCGTGCGCTGGAAGCCGAAGTAGTCGGTGTTGTATCCCACGAGCTTCCCGTCTGTCCTGGCGATGGTATTCACCGCGCCGATGGTCTTTGCTTCCGGGGAAATGTCATCCAGAAAGGGGATGACATCGAGCTTGTAGGGGATAGTCACATTCAGCCCGTCGCAGGCGGTGAGGGTATCCTGCAGTACTTCAGCGAAGTGTTCCCTGGGGATCTCGATGAGGTCGTAGCGCCCGGGGGTGGACAGCTTGTGAAATAGTTTTTCGTGAATTACAGGAGAAAGGCTGTGTCCGAGCACTTCTCCGATCAGTCCGAGTTTCATGAGGAGCTCCTTGGGTCTCGCAGATCCAGCCGGTGCTGAAGGTGCAAAGGAATATGGCGGCCTGGCCGCTCTGTAAAGATGGGCGACGCCCGAAGATCTGAAAGAAACGCTCCCATCGTCTGCCTCTCCGCAGGGTAATGCTATTAAGTTAAGGAAATCATTA
>DLZS01000138.1:44767-52334 GCA_003447275.1 Dialister sp. | reverse complement strand
AGGGTTCAGGGTTCAGGGTTAGCTCGTGGGGCGGCTCGTCCACTGATTGTGGATGAAAGCTTTGCTCGCCAGTTAGGAGTGAGGAGTTAGGAGTGAGGAGTTAGGAGTGCTGGTGCGGCGCATAAAAAACAGAAGCGCCGCGGAGTTTTGATAGCGCTTCGCGCCGTCGTCATCCCGAGCGCAGCCGAGGGGATCTTTCTTGCACTGCGGTCAGTGTCACATAAGCACCGACAGGGAAACGACGCCTTGGTGCTACGTATTTCTGCTTTCACGCATCCTTCGTTTAGCAGTCTGCAAAAAAGATTTCTCGACTTCGCTCGAAATGACGATACGAGAGAGTCACTAGTCACCAGTCACTAGTCACTCCTAATCCCTAATCCCTAGCTACTCATCCCTGCTTTCAAACTTAGTCCGTGGGTGGGACGCCCCTTGGTTGGGGATGAAAGAGGTTCAGCGGGTTCTACAGGTTCAGAGGGTTCAAAGGGGTTGGTGCGGCGCATTTCGTCATCCTGAGCGGAGAAAAACGTCGTATATTAGAAAATGGATTATCTGAAATATGAGAACTGAGTCGAAGGATCTAAGCGCCGCGGAGTATAAATAGCGGCGATGCCCGTGTTGGAGGTTAGACATTAGACTTGGAGACATCAGACATCTGATGTCTCCAAGTCTCCTAGTCTCCTAGTCTTTTAGTCTAGCCACCAGTCACCAGCCACCAGTCGCCAGTCCCTAGCCACTAGTCACTAGTCACTAGTCACTTCTTCCTCTTCTTCGTCTCGAAGAGGAGCTCGATGACGCGGCTGGGGCGGCCGCATTTTCCCGTGAAGGAGCGGCTGACGTCCTGGGCGAGGTGGTGGTCGATGAGTTTGGCAAGGATGCGGTTCACCGTGCGCGGGGTGACGCCTAGGAAGTCTGCCAGCTCGGAGGAGGTGAAGCGCTGCTTTCCCAGGTCCCGGCAGGCATGGTAGAGGAGCGTGATGATACGCAGACTCACGCCGGATTTCCGGGACAGGTACAGGAACTGCTCATCGATAGGTCGATCGCCCGCGATCTGCGCATCGAGGCTGCTTTTCGACATGGGGACAGGGGTTGTGAGATTTTGACTGATGAGGTAGGCCTGATTCCCGCCTGCGCGGCTCGCATGGCGCATGGCCATTTCCGCTTTGTAGCGGGCATCGTCTGCCATGGTGCTGTAGCCGATGCCGACGGAAATGGTGAATGCGGTGGAGGAGGAGATGATTTCCAGAAGCGGGAAGTGCTGGTACCCATTGGTCGCTGCTTCAAGCAGGCTGCTGGAGAGAAAAAGCACATAGTCATAGGGCGGTCGCTCGATGCAGGCGGCGTGAAGTGAGTGGGCGAAGCACTGGATCTCGTGCGTGATGCGTGCCTGCTCCATGGAGAGCTGGAATTCATCCTGCGCGGAGATGGTCTCCTGCGGAAGGTCGATGTGGATCGCCATAGCGGCCATCTGGCTGTCTTCCCGGCTGTTCAGCTCATGGGCGAGGATGCTGCGCTGCAGACCGTTCCGGATATCATCGTAGGAGGGCTGAAGAATATAGACAGGGATGCCGCGTGCTTTCAGTATGTCGCGTACCTTGTAGAAGATGGTGATGCAGAAGGCGACCTTCTTCTCGCGGTACAGTTTTTCCATTTTATTGGCATCTTTGACGAGAAGACCTTCGTTGTAGGGGAAAAAGGGGATGACTTCGACATGGGTACTTTCTGGTGCATAGCCGATCTCATGAAAGGCGAGCTGGAAATAGTCCACGTGATCCATGTCGGTCGCGACTTTCATCGGATAGCCGGCGACTTCGGCGCGGAAGAGCAGGCGAAGAAGAGCGGAGGTGGAGCGGGGGATGGTGACCCATTCCGTATTGTGAGGGATGGCTTTCTCCGCATAGAGGCGGGCTGTATTTCCCAGAAAGAGAAAGGTATCTACCTGACTTTGACGTCCGCTGATGAGATCCGGGATATCGACGATGGATTGATACGGGAAGGGGACGGGGGCAATGTCAGAAAATTCCTTTTCGATAAAGGATAAAATGTCAGGCATGATTTCAGCGGGGACGACGATGCCGATGCGTAGCATGAGGGACTCCTTTCTGCGTGCTGAGCCAGCAAAGTATATGGTTTCTTAAAAAATGCTGAATTACGGTCACAATAAAGGTCTATTAAGGACACTTGCATTTCTTTATGATAAACGCAAGCCAAACAAAAGTAAATAGCGGATCTGTGAGAGTTCCGCGGGGCGAGGGAGTCTCTATGAATGAACGGATAATGCCGTCTTTTCATGGAGCTTTTTTATTACCCGAGAGGGTAGGGGGAGGTTTTCTATGGGCTTTCTGAAAAAGCTGCAAAGCGAAAACAGGTATGTCGTATTTTTCTTCTTGTATATAGGATTCTGTATATCCTATATCGACCGCAGTGCGATCGGGCTCGCGCTGCCGTCTGTGTCGAAAGATTTCAATCTGGCACCGACGGAAATGGGTGTCGTCATTTCGGCTTTCTTCATCGGCTACTCGATCATGCAGATCCCGGGGGGCTGGCTCTCTGACCATTTCGGTTCGAAGACAGTCATTCTTGTCGCGCTGACGCTGTGGTCCATCTTCACCTTCACGACGGGGCATGCTTCGACCCTGGCGGGTCTGCTTTTCCTCCGGTTCGTCTTCGGTCTCTGCGAAGGTCCGTATGCCGGTTCCTGCTACCGCGCGATCGCCGAATACTTCCCGCGTGAGCTGCGTCCTGCTTTCACCACCGGGATCCTTTCTTCGAACTATATCGGCTCTGCGCTGGCACCGGTCGTCATCGTGCCGCTGATCCTTTGGTTCGGATGGAGAGGCATGTTCCAGATCCTTGGTATCGTCGGTCTTGTCTATGTATTCTTCTATGCGCTCTTCGTCAAGCAGACCAAGCCGCAGGAAGAAACCAAGGAAGATAAGAGCAAGAAGAACAAATACTTCATGCACCTCTTGAAATTCTCCCTGATCTGGAAACTGATTCTTTGTGCATTCTGCGTTTCCTGCATCAATAAAGGCCTCGATGCCTGGATGCCGACCTACCTCATCGCAGAGCGCGGCATCAATCTGAAAGCGGTCGGCTATCTCACCCCGATTCCCTTCATTGCTTCCTTCCTGTCCACCGCCGTTTGCGGCTGGGTCATGAATAAGTACTTCGATAAGAAGGAAAACTGGATGATCGTCATCTGCGCTGCGATGACCGCGCTCTTCCTGTACTTCATGTACAATGCAGAAACTATCATGTGGGTCGTCATCTTCCAGTGCGGCGTGTACTTCTTCAAAGCCTGCATTCTCGGGACGGCTGTCGCCATCGTCCTCAAGATCGTCACCGGCTCCATCGCGGGCAGTGCTTCGACACTGATCAACATGGGCGGCCAAGTCGCTGGCTTCATCTCGCCGATCATCATGGGCTACCTGGTCTATGCGTTCAATGGTTCCTTCAATGCCGTCTTCTACTACCTGATGGGCGTCGCTACGCTCTGTGCCATCAGTGCGCTTCTTATCCCGACCAGAAAAGAAGATATGCTGGATCTGGAGAAATAGTGACTGGTGACTAGTGACTGGTGGCTAGTGACTGGTGGCTAGTGACTGGTGGCTAGTGACTTGTGACAGGTGACTGGAATGTCAGTTGCGGGCATCGCCACTATCAAAATTCTGCGGCGCTTCTATATTCTTATGCGCCGCACCATCCCCGTTGAACCTATAGAACCTGCTGAACCTCTTTCAACCGTAATCAAGGGGCAGCACGCTCGGTAAATTCTTTACAAGTGAAAATAAAAAGGAGAATATGATGAAAATTACAAAAGCCGTCGTAAGACGCATGAGTCTGGATTTCAAAGTGGGTTTCCGTACCAGCTTTGGCCTGTCCACCACGAAAGATTTCTCTATCGTAGAACTGCATGACGATGATGGCAACGTGGGCTATGGTGCCTGCTCCGCCTTCATGCGTCCATGGTACAACGAAGAAACCACCATGGGTGCGCTCTTCGTCATCAAAGAATACTTGATCCCTTCCCTCTTCGAGGCGGGAGACTTCAAAGATCCGGAATGGTTCTTCGACCATACCAGCTGGATCCGCAGAAACCGCATGGCGCGTGCATCCGTCGACTGCGCTCTGTGGGAACTCTACTCCAAAGAGCTTGGCATTCCGGAATACAAAGCACTGGGTGGTGTCAGAGATGAGATCGAAGCGGGCGTATCGCTCGGCATCGAAGATACGCCTGACAAGCTGCTTCACACCATCGAGAAATACATGGCACAGGGCTATCGCCGTGTGAAGTGCAAGATCAAACCGGGCTATGATATCAATTATCTCCGCGCCGTCCGCAAGGAATATGGCGACATCATGCTGATGGTCGATGCGAACTCTGCCTATACCCTTGATGATATCGATCTCTTCAAGGAAATGGATGAGCTGGGGCTTCTCATGATCGAGCAGCCGCTTGCATCGGATGACATTGTCGATCACCGCCATCTGCAGCAGGCGATCCAGACACCGGTCTGCCTCGATGAAAGTATCGACAGCGTCGATGATGCCAGACGCGCTATCGAGCTTGGCAGCTGCAAGATTATCAATATAAAAGTCGCACGCGTCGGTGGCCTGACTGAAGCGCGCCGCATCCAGCAATTTGCCGGCGAACGCGGCGTCTTCTCCTGGTGCGGCGGTATGGTGGATGACGGTGTCGCAAGAGGTCACAACATGGCAGTCGCGACACTTCCGTACTACAAATATCCGAATGATATCCCGGGAAGCGATCGCTACTATGCCGATGACATCGTGACACCATCCACTTACATCGATTCTCACGCAAAGATTCAGCTGCCCGATCTTCCGGGGACCGGATTCGAACTGAATCAGGAAGTCGTAGACCGTCATACCCTCGAAAAGTGGGAATTTGGGAAATAAATGAGACTGGTGACTAGTGACTGGTGACTAGTGACTGGTGACTAGTGGCTAGTGGCTGGGAATCAGCGTTTTTCTGAATCTCAAACTTATACATACAAAGGAAGTCATACACATGGATACAAAAGAAAAAGCATTTGCCTGGGTGGATGCCCACCGGGATGAGATGGTCGATCTGTGGAGAGAGATGGTCTCCATCGACTCCGGCATCGGTGTAAAAGAAGGGGGCATGGAGATCGGAAATCTCTGTGCATCGCGTCTGGAAAAGATGGGGTTTTCCATTCGGCGCTATTCGTTTGAAAAATGTGGGGACACCATCATTGGTGAAAGGGGAGACCTCTCGAAGCCGTATGTCATTCTGATGGGACACATGGATACCGTTTTCTATGAAGGGGAAGTAGAGAAGCGTCCCTTCACGATCAAAGACGGCAAGGCCTATGGACCGGGCGTCCTTGACATGAAGGGCGGGGATACCATTGCGATCTCCTCGCTGGAAGCACTGTATGATGCAGGCTACGATTTCCCGTGCAAAGTCATTCTGGTAGCAGATGAAGAACCGGCGCACTGTTTCTCGAACAATCCGGAAGTGATCAAGAAGGAAGCCAAAGGCGCCAAGTGTGCCTTCAACTTTGAGACTGGCTTCGTCGATCATGACATCACAGTACAGAGAAGAGGCTGCTGGCGATTCATCATCGAAACCTTCGGCCGTGGCTGTCACGTAGGGAATGACCCGCAGAATGGCAGAAGTGCGATCCTGGAAATGTCACACAAGATCATTGAGATCGAAGCCCTGTCGGACCTGTCCAAGGGCTATAATGTCAATGTCGGTACCATCACCGGCGGCACGGTCGCCAATGCGGCACCGGCGTACTGCAAAGTGGAGTGCGACTTCCGCTATGTGAGCCATGATGACCTGCCGAAGCTGAAGAAAATGGTTTATGCCATCGTAGAAAAGAATTTCGTGCCGGATGTGACGACGAAGATCACCGACACCTTCGGCTTCGATGAAATGGAACGCACAGAAGCCACCATGCAGCTTCTGGAAGTCGCTAAAGAGGCGGCAAAAGAAAGCGGTCTTCCTGTCCCGGGACCAAAGCTCTGCGGCGGCGGCTCTGATGCGGCGTATACCGTACAGGCCGGTGTAGCGACACTCTGCTCCATCGGCGTCGAAGGCGCACGTAACCATACTGTCGAAGAATGGGCGGATATCGAGAGTCTTTTCACACGTACCAAGCTGATGATCGCCATCCTTTTGAAGGTGACAAAGTAAGATATAGAAGAACAAAAATTCTAAAGGCTTCTATAGGGGAGAAGTCTTTAGAATTTTTGTTATGAGTAAGAAAAATCATCATATCGGAGGAAACAAGATGCATTCTATGAATGAATTATTCACCAAGGTGGATGAAAATAAAAAAGCCATGCTCGAGACATGGCGCATGCTGGTCGATCGTGACTGCGGCTCTGCCAATAAGGCAGGCGTCGATGCAGTAGGGAAGGATATTCAGCATTTCCTTGAAGCACTTGGCTTTGCCGTGCGTTTTCATACCTACGAGAAGGCGGGAAATATGCTTGTCGCAGAGTACGGCGATATGAGTAAGCCCTTTGTCATACTGACAGGCCATATGGATACCGTTTTTGCGGATGGGACAGCGGCGGCTCGCCCTTTTACCATCAAAGACGGCAAGGTCACCGGTCCGGGTGTCTTGGATATGAAGGGCGGCGTCACCATTCTTCTCTATGCTGTGAAATTCCTGCTCGAAAGCGGCTATGACCGCTATCCGATCAAGATCATTCTGGCGGGTGATGAAGAAGTGGGGCATCAGAGATCGACGGGCGTATCGGACTACAAGCAGGAAGCGCAGGGGGCGCTCATGGCTTTCAATCTGGAAACGTCTTTCCCGGATGGAAGCATCGTCATAGAGAGAAAAGGCTGCGCGCAGTACCTCTTCGAAGTGACGGGTGTCGGCGCGCATGCAGGAAACAACCCGCAGGATGGCAGAAGCGCGGTCGAGGAGCTCGCCCATAAGATCTTGGATATCCAGAAGGAGACGGATTATGAGGAAGGGACGACGGTCAATGCCGGCGTCATCGGCGGCGGTACAGTGGCCAACGCGGTGCCGGAGCATGCATGGTGCAAGGTCGATGTCCGCTTTGCCAAAAGCGAGGGGATCGAGCGTATCGATCGTGATTTCAAAGACATCGCGGCTCGTCAGTATGTCAAGGACACGACGACAACCGTGAAGCCGCTCATCGTCTTCCCCGCCATGGAAAGACTTTCTGCCTCGGAAACACTCTTTGCCAGAGCAGAAGCCATTGCAGAGACATATCATTTTCCAAAAATGAAGGCCATCGCTGTCGGTGGCGGCAGTGACTCGGCGAATCTCACCGCTGTCGGGATCCCGACACTCTGCGCGCTGGGCGTCAAGGGTGAATTCAACCACACTGAGCGTGAATGGGCGGACGAAGCGTCTCTCTATGAACGCACCAAACTCCTGATGGCATTCTTATGTGAGCTGTAAAAGGTTGGTGACTAGTGGCTGGTGACTAGTGACTAGTGACTAGTGGCTGGTGACTAGTGACTAGTGACTAGTGACTGGTGACTGGTGACTGGTGACTGGTGGCTAGTAGCTAGTGGCTAGTGGCTAGTGGC
>DLZS01000138.1:5079-44501 GCA_003447275.1 Dialister sp. | reverse complement strand
AGTGGCTAGTGGCTAGTGGCTAGACTAAAAGACCAGGAGACTTGGAGACATCAGATATCAGATGTCTGACGACTAATGTCTAACCTCCAACACGGGCATCGCCGCTATTTATACTCCGCGGCGCTTCTGATTTTTATGCGCCGCACCACCCCCGTTGAACCCTCTGAACCTGTTGAACCCGCCGAACCTATTTCGTACGTAATCAAAGGGCGCCCCGCCCCATGGGCTAACCCTGAACCTTGAACCTTGAACCTTGAACCTCTCACAGCTTGTACTGCTCGAGCGTAGCGATCAGGGCTTTGGCGTGCGCCGGCTTGGGGAGGCAGGCATTCATGCCTGCGGCGTAGACTTCGTCCTCTACATCCTGGTACGTATTCGCCGTGACGGCGATGATCGGGACGGTGAGGGCGTCGACGCGGGAAAGGGCGCGGATGGCCTTCGTGGTCTCGAAGCCGTCCATGCCGGGCATGACGAGATCCATCAGGATGGCGTCGAAGGTGTTGAGATCCGATTTCTCAAAAGCACGGATGGCTGCCTTGCCGTTGCTCACTGCGGAGGCCGTGGCACCGGCGTCTTCCAGTGTGGCGATGAGGATTTCCTGACTCAAAGCATTGTCATCGACCACCAGCACATGGAAGCCGCGGATGCCGTCTTCTCCGGTGTGTGCGATGCGCGGAGACAGCGCGGGTTCTTGCTGGGAAAAATGATCTTCGACGAGAGACTTCAGCTTATTCTGGTAGGCGAGAAGTGCATCGATATAGGCGGACTGCCTTCTGGCATTCTTGCGATAGAGGTACATGACGAGCGCAAAAACGAGAAAGGCGAGTGTGTAGCCGATGTAGAAGACCTTGTAGCGATGGTACACAGCAGGAAGGGAGCGGTCCATGGCATAGTCCTCCATCCACTTCGTCTGCAGCTTCTCAAGGGTGCCATCGTGGGACATCTGACGGAGATAGTTATTGATCTCATCGCGAAGGCTGACATTGTCTTCACGGATGCCGAAGGCGGGATAGCTGCCGAGGAGCATGAGCCCGGGCTTGAGATCGAAATGATTCTTCCTGATGATATCCTGCGCGACAGCTCCATGGCAGATGCCATAGTCCACATCGCCGCCTTCGACGGCGGCCAGAATGGCTGTGTTCGTGGGGTATTCGACGTAGTTGCAGTTGAAATCATACGATGTCATCAAGACGGAGTTGGTCATGATAGCGACCCGTTTCCCAGAGAGCTGGCTCACATGGCCGACCGGCTTTTTGCCAAAGATCTGCATGCTGTCGGCGCTGGTCGGGAGAGTCTTGACGACGCCCGGCATATTCGAGTAGATTTCCAGGCCGGCGAGTACATCGACCTCACCATTCGAGAGCATTTTCCGACAGGTCGGCCAGTTGCCTGTGATGAGCTCCGGCTTGCGCTGCATGCGATTTGCCAGATCATAGAGAATCTCTACATCCATGCCCGAGAGCTGGCCTTCTTTGTCCAGGAAGGAATGCGGCGCGAAATCACTCGCGACAGCTACGCGAAGCGGACGGCTGTTCGAACGCACCAGGGGCGCTGCATCCACGTCGATCGGCTTTCGGAAGAGCCCCATTTGCCACCCGGTGAAGAGGAGGGGGATCAGGATGCCGAGGAAGAGGACTACATAAAAAATCAGGTCGAATCGATTGAGATTTTTCTTTGGCTGCTGCATGAGGAAATCCTTTCGAAAATCGTGAGGCAAAAAAGTCTTTCTTTGATATTACTATATAGAGAGGATTTTGAAAAGAGAAATCAGTGTTTTCCTCTTGACGTGGGCGACCTCGTTTAGTAGTATGGATTTGTTTTCTTATTTATAAAAAAGAAACGGGAAGCAAGAAAGGCAGGATGGAAATGAAAGCACCGATAGAAGAAATCAATGCATTTGTCGATCGAAACAAAGAGGAAATGATCCTTTTCTGGGAACAGCTCGTGAACCGGCAGGCGGGCTCGAAAGAAGTGGACCGCGTGAACCGCATCATGCATTTTCTGAAGGAACATTTTGAACGAGAGGGCATCGACTGCCGCCTTGTAGACAGCAAGGGAAGTGCGGATGTGCTGGTGGCAGAGCTGAATGCGGATGTCCCCGGCGCGCCGCTTCTCCTTTCAGGGCATTGTGACACCGTATTTCCTTCCGGAAGCTATCCGGATGATCCCTTCCACATCGAAGACGGCTTTGCGAGAGGCCCGGGCGTACTGGATATGAAATGCGGCGTCGCGCAGATTTTCTACCTTCTGGTCGCGCTGAAGCACTTCGGATACCGCGACCGTCCCGTCAAAGCTGTCTTGGTCGGAGATGAAGAGACGAGCCACTACGGCGGCATCGCAGACCAGATCCTGAAAGACGAAGCGAAGGGCGCGCTGTGCTGCTTCAATATGGAGAGCGGCCGCCTCGATCACTGCATGACCGTAGGCCGCAAGGGCTGTCTCGACTGCCACATCACGGTGCGCGGTGTCGCGGCGCATGCGGGGAACGACTACCTCAAGGGCAAGAACGCCATCGTCGAAATGGCGAAGAAGCTCCCGCTCCTTCAGGCACTTGCCATCTATGACGAAGGCCTCACCGTCAGCGTCGGCACCATCAAGGGCGGCACCGTCTCGAATGCCGTCCCTGACTACTGCTACGCCGAGCTCGATGTACGCTACAAGACACAGAAGCAGATGGACTATGTGAAAGAAAAGATGCAGGAAATCTGCGATAACACCTTCATCGAAGGCACTACGACGCAGATCGAATTCGTCGCGCCCATGCCGCCTTTTGAAGAAACAGAAGCGAATCACGAGCTTCTCTCTCATATCAACCGCGTCACAAAAGCCTGCGGCTATGAGCCCTTTGGCGCGATCTACGTCGGTGGCGGTTCGGATGCCTCCTATATCTCCAGTATGGGCGTGCCCACCGTCTGCTCCATGAGTGCAGAAGGCAGCGGCGCACATACCATGGAAGAAAAAGCTTCCGTAGAAAGTTTCTTCCAGCGCTGGATCATCGCCCTCGCATCCATCATGGAAATCGATCAGTATGCGGGGAGTAAGTGACTAGTGGCTAGGGATTAGGGAATTCCCTTCACCTGAGCAGGCCCTTGGAGAAGGGCTGCGCCAAAGGGAGAGGATCACCCCATATATATTTGCGGCAAAGCCGCCACCTTTATTCTTCATTCGATCAGGGCTTACATTTGTAATTACAGAATGGCACGTCCCATGGGCGAAGTTTGAAAGCAGGAATGAGGGATGGGGGCGACAACGTTTTTCTCGTATCGCCCCCCTTTCCCACGGAAAGGGGGGGCAGGGGGGATAGGGAGACAAATGACACAGCAGTCAGTCACCTTATTGGAGGCTAACTACGTTTCGCTGATTACGCTTTCGGTTCTGTATATGCCGTAGTCAACCCCGTACCTGCTGATTAGCTGCCTGCACACTTGCCTCCCTATCCCCCGCCCTGCGGGCGGCCCCTTCCCGAGGGGAAGGGGCTTTGCGATATGTGGTTACCCATTTCAAAAACTACGTGGCATTTCTATACTTTTATGCGCTGCACCTTCCCCGTTGAACCCGTTGAACCCGGAGAACATACAGAACCCTCAGAATCCATTTACCCCCCGACAAACCAACAGGAGAAATATATCCAATGAAAGATCAAGTGAAAGCATTCAAAGCACCCAGTCCGATCATCATACTGGTGTGCGTCATCGTATTCTGCGCCATCGCGAGCTACATCATCCCCGCAGGCGTGTATGATCGCGTGAAAGACGTCCAAACCGGCAAAATGGTCGTCGACCCGTCCACCTTCCACTATGTAGCGCAGAAACCGACAGGATTTCTCGATTTCTTCACGTCTATCAATAAAGGCTTCAAGGGCGGCATCAGCATCATCGCCTTCCTCTTCATGGTGGGCGGCTCTCTCAATATCCTCGCCAAGACCGGCGCCATCGTGGCAGGGCTTAGTGCTCTCGTCGAAAAGCTGAAGGATCGGAGCGTCCTCCTGATCCCCGTCCTCATGACCACACTCGCCACCTTCTCGACACTCGCTGGATGCAACGAGGAATACCTCGCCTTTACGCCGCTCGTCGTGAGCGTCGCACTCGCACTCGGCTTCGACTCCCTCACGGCGCTGGGCATGCTCTTCTGTTCGGTAGCCGCCGGCTATGGTGCCGGATGCACCCAGCCATTCTCCGTCGGCGTCGCGCAGGGTATCGCCGGTGTCCCGATCTTCTCCGGCCTGCCATACCGTATGGGCATCTTCGTCGTGCTCCTCGCGCTGAATATCTCCTATGTCATGTACCATGCCCATAAAGTGAAGAAGGATCCGAAGAGCAGTCCCGTCTATGAGATCGACCGCCAGAAACGGGATACGATCGATCTTTCTGCTGCAGAAAAACTCTCCACACGGCAGGCCATCTGCCTTGGCCTCCTTGGCCTGAACTTCGTCGGCATCATCGTCGGCGTGCTGAAATTCGATTTCTATATGAATGAAATCTCTGCGATGTTCCTCATCATGGGCATCCTCTCCGGCATCATCTGCCGCCTTTCCCCGAATGACATCTGCGACGCCTTCCTCGAAGGCTGCAAGGGCATGATGCTTCCCTGCCTCGCCGTCGCTATGTGTAAGGCAGCCACCATCCTTTTGGACAATGCCAAGGTCATGGATACCATCATCTACTACTTAGCCGGCATGCTCGACATCTTCCCGTCCTCCATTATCGCCTTCGGTATGTTCATCATCCAAGACTGCTTCAATCTTCTCGTTCCCTCCAGCTCCGGGCAGGCGGCCATCTCCATGCCGATCATGGCACCGCTCGCTGACATCGTCGGCCTCACCCGGCAGACCGCTGTCTTCGCCTTCACCTTCGGCGATGCCTTCACGAACTGCATCACTCCGGCGTCTGGTGCTACCATGTCCTACCTCGCCATGGCAAACGTCCCCTACAAGAAATGGGCGCGATTCATCCTCCCTCTCATCGGCATGTGGTGGATCGTCGCCTTCTGCTTCCTCACCTACGCGACCGCCATTCACCTGGGACCGGTGTGAGCAGGAAACAAGTTGGTTGTTGTTAGTTGTTTGGATCCCAACAACTAACAACTAAAATCGCCTCTGCAGAAATATTATTATTATTTCTACAGAGGCGATTTTCATATACAATACATCGAGTTATTTCAATTTCGGGGGGGGGTAAATCTTTGACCTTTACACTGAGCGAATTGATGTACTCATCCGGGTCCTTTGTCGCCCAATAACTGATGATGGGGAAGAGGAAGACATCACCATCTGGCGCAAGACGATTGATTTCCATGAAAGCAGACAGCTTCTCATACGCCTCCTCCGCGTGAAGGAAATACGCGCCCTTCGTCAAGATAGAAAGATACAGCCCGGAAGGACGGATATAGTTGCAGGCAAGGCGCGAACCCTCCTCACCGGACTGCGTCACAATGGCAGACGAGTGCTTGAAATTCTTCGAGAAGAAATCCTCTTCACTGATGACCCAGCCCGTCGGCTGGTCCTTGCAGAAGGAATGCGCGAAAGCTTCATGCACATGTTTCGCGCGTATCGCGATGGCGTCAAAGCCGCCCCGATGCACCTTCGGGATCGGCGTCATATACATGCGGCTCTCCGGATAGCACTGGAGAAGTACCCGATCGAGTGGCATATGCTGGCTGCATTCGAGGGTTTTCCGATAGGAAGAAATCGCTGCTAGAAGCTCCGTCGTTTCCGCGAGCGTTTTCCGGCACAGCACTTCCCGCTCCTTGAGAATGTTCAGGATTTCATCACGCGAGCGATGCTCTAGAAATTCCTTGATATGAGGGACAGAGATATCCAGCTTTCTTAGAAATAAAATGATTTCCAGCGTCAGATACTGCTGCATCGCATAGTAGCGATATCCGTTCTCTGCCACGAATTCTGGCGTAAGCAGCCCCATCTTATCGTAGTAAAACATCGTCTGCTTCGGGATACCAAAAAGCTTGGCCAGCTCGCCCGCTGTATAATAATCTTTCTTATCGGTCATATACGCACCTTTTAAATTTCATTACCGTATGACATTCATATACTTAATGATAACACAATAGTCAATGATAGTTAAATGATAATTCATTTCATCAAAATAAGAGAAAGATTGATAAATTTTAAAAATAGCCTTGCTATTTGCATTCTTTCGTGTTACAATGACGGCATCAAGAGGCAAAAGCCCTTGAACCAACTGAAGAGGGAAGCAGAGCCTACGGGCTATTGCGCTGAATTCGGTGAGAATCCGAAACTGAGACCCAGCCGTGAAGGAAATTCATTTCCAAGTCGGATGCCGCCTGTTTCCAACATCCAAGAGCAAATCTGCGGGAGTCGTGTATACTTTCGTAGACTGGGTGCTGGTCACAGTCTCAGTCTACGCAGAAGTAGAAATCAATCCGCAGTTTTTTATTGCAGAAATTGAATGGATTTTCAAAGGCCTTGATCTATTTCTGATTTCTACAGCCTTCCTCTTTGTGAAAAGGAGAGTCAATGATAAAAAAAATTAAGGATGAAATCGCACGTATCGAAGGCGCGAAAGGAAACGTCGTCCTCGTGAATAAGAAATCCTATCTCTCTCTCCTGAAAGAGCTTTCCGTCCTGCGATTCAAAGTACACAGGGCGGAGAACTGGGAAACCCCCGCGGCAGTCGTTTCCGTCGTAAGACGTGGTTACATGTATCAATACTGGTATCCGGAGAACAAACCGGCACAAAACAAAGGAGAACATAAAATGGCAGAACAGAAAAAAACAGAAGCAGTCGAAGTCAAAGTCGCAGCAGAAAAAGTAGCCGCTTTCCAGAAATACCTCGAAGAAAACAAGATCAGCGGATTCGGTCTGCAGGACTTCCAGAATGACGTCCATGCACAGGCATTCCGCAGCAACCTTCAGGTCGAAGGCACAAACCTGCCCTTCATGATCCTCTTAGACGACAGCGTATACACCATGCTCCAGGTCCAGGTCGCAGCCGGCCTTGCACAGGGCGACAAGAGAGAAAAGATCTGCTCCTTCCTGAATGACCTGAACGAACAGTACCGCATGCTGAAATTCAGCGCTGACGCTGCTGGCAATGTCCTCCTCACCTGCTGCATCCCGGCCGGCGTACCGCACTTCGAACCAGCCCTCGTCATCGCCATCCTGAACCAGATCCAGGGCCTCCTCACCGCGACCTATCCGGAAATCATGAAACACCTCTGGGAAAAATAATGGGGGTTTAGGGAAACACTGATTAAATCGTTATTTGATTTGATTCTTGTATTTTCATGCAACGCAAGGAATAATCCGACGTGAATAGAGTAAGCGGGTTCAAAAGGTTCACAGGTTTCTCATCCTTCGTGAATATCATATATTCTAAAACTCCGTGGCGCTTCTGATTTTTATGCGCCGCACCACCCCCTTTGAACCTCTTGAACCTATAGAACCCTCTGAACCTCTTTCGCACGCAATCAAAGGGGCGATCCGCCCCGTGGGCTAACCCTTAAACCATAAACTCCAAACCAACAACAAACAACCATTTTTTCAACATAGAAAGAAGGATTCACTATGAATATGAAAAAACTCGCCGTCGCTGGCGCAATGTTCCTCGCTGGTACCTTTGGTGCCATGGGTATGGCTGATGCAGCCACCGGCATCGTCAATGTAAATGCCGTCCTCTCCGGCAACGCTGCTTTCCAGAAAGCAGGAAAGACCGTAGCAGCAGAACAGCAGAAGCTGCAGAAGGAATACAACGAAAAATCCAAAGACATGAACGATGCCGATAAGAAAGCCCTGGAACAGAAACTGAACCAGCAGCTGGCCCAGAAAGAAAACGAAGTCATGAAACCGATCCAGGATAAATTCAAAGCCGCGGTAGAAAAAGCAGCCAAAGCCAAGAAGATCGACACCGTCGTCGTCCCGGGCGGCATCATCTACGGCACCATCTCTGCGGATCTCACCGAAGACGTGAAAGCGAATATGAAATAAAGCAACAAGCAGCGTAGGCCGTACCGCTCTTGATACATGATCTTATAGGGGTAGCAGGTTCGGTAGGCTCCTTGGACGTGACGCACGAAAGCCGCTTTTCCCTCCTTCCTCTGGAAGGAGGTGGCGCGAAGCGCCGGAGGTTGGCTCATGCACTCTACTGGCAGAACAGAATCAATGAATTTCTCCAGTCGGTACGTTTTCTGAATGATCATGGGATAGGGCTATGAGGCAGAAGTCCATGCGATCATTGTATTTACTCTCCGGGACGATGCAGGGAGAGCACTTGTGATTTTCCCCTCCCAAGTGCTTCCTGCCTCGTCCCCTATGTAGAGCTTTCCCCTCTACACATCACTCCTTTTTCTCCTCTCTCTTTTTTCTTGAGAAGCACCATACCGATGTCATTTTGGCATCGGTATGGTGCTTTTTAATGAATTTATAAAATTCCAAAAATATTTCTTGACTGTATGACTATCATACAGAGTATCATACAGAGTATCATGCATGCAAATCATAAAAGGAAACGAATGGGGAATACTGGTGAGAATCCAGAGCTGTCCTGCAACCGTATGGGGAAAAGAAGCAGTGTTACGTCTCTCACAAAGAGCTGCTTCTTTGAGGAACTCAGTCGGAGTGCCATGAAATTTCTTATATCCCATAAGAGTAAGCGGTAAATCTTGCTTTTATGTGCAAAGACCTGCGAGGTATGGGTTGGATATCTTTTGCCACTTTTTAGTGTGTCAAAAGAATGCTCCAATTCGTACTTGGCAGTTTTTTATTTTCTTGAGATACGGAATATAGCGGTCATTGGATGTCAGGATCACACCGATCCTGGATGAAGAATGAGCATCGTAAAGCGTGTCTCGCCAGAAAGGAGAAAGGAAAATGCAAAGAAAGTGGGTAAAACGGATGGTATTGGCGACCTTGTTTTTGGGAGGGGGCGCATTATTCCCTTCCGGGCAGCAGGCGCTGGCACAGGATGAGGCGGCTACTACAGGCCGTTCTTATGCGGTCCTGATGGGAGACGAGGATGTGACGCTGAGCAACTATAAGACATCCAATGTCTACCTTTGGAAGCATGAGAAGGCGGCTCCGGATCAGTTGATCGGCGGGTCTGTGACGGTATCCAGTGCTGGCTTACAGAATTCTGGCGATAAGGCAAGGATCACGCTGGTCACTGATAGTGATGGGTTAAATCTGTCCAATGACGCCCAGGTGAAGCAGGTGCTGGGTGCTCTGGCGGATAAATTGACATACACCGCATATACCAAGGGTGAAAAGAATCTGGAAGGCACCGCAGAAATTTATGAAGGCTTGACCTTTGCTTCCGCTTCCAAGAAATTGTCTGCTTTGGGATTTGATGAAACTACGGGTAAGGCACAGCTGGCTGGAGAGGTGAAGACCCCGTATTCCGGTATCTTAGGTGTCGATGATGAATACGAAAAACGAGGCATCAAACAGGCTGATGGGACATATCGCTTCCAGGAAGATGCGGTGATTCACCCGGGCTTCAACATCACGAAGGATGATAATTACTTGAGAGATTTTGCCTCTGTGATGATCGGCAAAGATACCACCATTGATATGACAGGTCATAATCTGGATGTCATCATGCATGGCAATATTTATAATGGCGGTGGTTTTACCAATCGTGCGGCAGCTTTGTATGTACCGGGAATTGCGACCTTAACCATCAACAATCCGGGACAGATCCGTCTGGATACGGATTCTGACTATTATTACTATGCCGATATCGGTGCTATGAAGGAAGACAGCCATGTGGTCATTCATAATGATGATGATCCAGCTCATGCGGTAGTGATGCGTGTCACGACCCCACTTAAAGGATATGAAATGAATGTGACTGCGCTGAAAACATTTGCAGGAACCATTGATATTGACGGTTTGGTCGATATTTACACCAATGGTGGCTGGGCAACCAATGCAGCCGCTGGACGAATTTCTATTGGTGGTGGCTCTATTGTGACGCAGGCCTATGATGCTGTCACAGCTCGAAGTGGGGGCGTGATGAACGTCAATGTATCAGGGTCTGTAGAGAAGGGATTGACTCCAGGAAATCATACGGTCAATATCACGGCCAAGGGAGCCACCTCTTTTGTTAAAAATAGTTATGCTGCCTTGGCTTCTATGGGAGCCTGGGTAGGTGCAGACACCAATGCTACAGTAAATGCGGCATTGACGACGGCAGATTCTACTTTGTACGGGACAATCAAAGAAGCGGCTGGTACTCGTGATGAAGATACAGATGGTGTTCGTCTTTTCCTGCAGAATGGTGCACAATGGACCAATACGGGATCTTCTTCGATGCGTCATCTGTATGGCGGAAAAGATGCAGCACATGTCGGGTATATCGATATGTCAAAGCCAGCAAACTCTAATGTCAATTCTGATCTGACGATTGCCAATTACACCGGAAATACCGTGATTTACTATAGTCAGCAAAGAGGAAAGATCCAGGCAGGAAATATTCATATCGGACATGCTGAGAAGACAGATGGAGAGAAAGCCTCCATTACGATTCGTACCGATAGCGCGAGAATCCCCAAAAGCAAATTAACCAATGAAAGTTTCATGAGGAATATGCTGAATACATTGGCCAATAAATTGTACTATGCAGCCTATGTCAATGGAGAAGACAACTTGAAAGGGACGGTACAAATTGCTGAAGGTTTGACCAGCCAGAGTGTCTCTCGAGAAGAAGACATTCACTTTACCAAAGGCGGCAGTGGCTATGTGGAAGGCTTTAATCAGAAACAGACCGATTTTACTACGGCTTTGACTTGGGATATGACCAAAGATGTTGATTATGTAAATGCTAATGTACTGAGGGAAGAGAATAAAGCGACATTTACAGAAGACACAAGTATCACCGTCAATGATGAAGCTGCTATGCAGGCAAAAGGGGGGGATTTCGTAAAGATTGATGCCAAGCAAATCAATTTTAATTTGAAGGCAGCAGGTATTCAGGGTAAGGGAATTGAAGTAACTGGTCAAGGCACGGAGTTTGATTTGAATAATCCGGGAGACGTTGAAATTGATGCGTCGACAGGTATAGTGACAGATGGTCAAGGGGCGGAGTTTGATTTTAATGGGGATAACTCTAATATTACCTTGCATCATGCAAAGACTGGTATACTAGCAACAAATAAATCTAATATTTATATCATGAATAGACTTGGTACTACTACCATAAATAATGAAAATGCCGATGATTCTACTTTTGTTGGGGTGAAAACCCAAAATGGGGGATCTATTATAATAGCAGGTCGGGCGAATATAGACGCTGGCGCAGGGACTGCGTTAGCTGCGTTAGGAGGACGTATTGATGTCAATCATGGCGCTACGATTCAAACAAATGGAAGTACGGCACTGGTAGCAGGTAATGGTAGCAGAATTTCTATCGCATCTTATAACTTTAACAAGCCAGCAGATATTTCTATTGATGCAGGAGATGGTTTTGCTATCGATGCTAGTGATGGCGGTTTTACCATTGGTAGCCTATCTAGTAGTCCTCGAACAACTAACGGTACAGTAAAGATAAAAGGACATATCAAACTGGGGAAATCTGGTACTCTCAATCTGACTAAAGAAAATTCCATTTGGACGGGTACGGCTGTGGATGGAACAGAAGACGGTAGCGGGCTATTGCATCTTGCTATGGAATCGGATGCGGTTTGGAACCATGTGGATAAAGAAGGCGATACTGGGAATGAAGTAAAGGTAGAGTTAGAAGGTACAAGGTATAATAATAAATCTTCGGATGATCAGATTACCATTTTGCAAAATTCTAAAAAAGATATTCATTTCAAAACGATTAATCAGGTAGATGACACGCTCAGATTCGTATTTGCCCATGAGGCAGATTCTCCGACTTCTATCAAAGGCGGTAATGTCACTATTGATACAGTAAGTACCCGGTATGTAGGTGGTACCGCTAAAGTTTTGGCTGTAACCGATAGTGATGGCATCAATATGTCTGACGATACCATGGTGGGAAATGTATTAAAGGCGTTAGCCAAGAAGATCACCTATACCAATCCGGCGGAAGCTAAATTGGTCGGTAAAGTAGGGATAGCCGATGGCTTGACCGCCAAGAGTGCTATGCTGACGGAAGGATTTATTCGCTTTGATCCGGATACGGGGATAGGCAGTTATACGCCACAAATGGTGGATACGTTTACCCGCTCCATGACGGGTGACGAGTCCTATGATCAGATTTATACGGATCAGGGGGTTCGCCAGAGCCAGTTCCTGTATTCCCTTGGGAAAGACACCACCATCACAGCCGATAAGGCCATGGATTGGAAAGTCAACAGTAATAGAGACGTTGTGCAGATTGTAGGACAGGGACATACGCTGCATCTGGATGCTGAAACCGCAGGTATTTATATCGGGAATGAAGAGAAAGATACTTCGAAACGTACACAACTGAGATTTACAGAAATGCCAGATCTGAATATAACAGCCGGTACAAATGGCAGTGGGATCCTGGTGAAAAACAGTAGTGCGGGCATCGGGCTTGAAGATGGCAGAATGCATGTAGCAAGTAAGGATGGCGCGAAAGGTTTTGTCGGGATTAAAGTCGTAGAAGATCGTGATGTGACAGATACAAAGGCAGGAGATACCGGTTTAAGTGTAGGTGGCACTCTGGATATAGAAACGCCGGAAGAAATCGCTCTTTGGCTGGATGGAGGAAAAAACTTAAATCTCCTTAGCTTAGATAATGTGATCCGCGCAGAGGGCGGTACGCTGCTCAAAGTGACTAAGAGTCAGAACGATAGTGCGGTTTCTATCACTGGTAAAGAGTTAGTCGGTGATCTAGACCTTTCGGGAGCTACTGGTGGCACCTATCAGATGACATTAAATAATGGTAGTACCTGGACAGGCGGTATTGTTAACGACGCAGCGAAATCTGGCAAAATTACACTTCAGCTTTGGAATGATGATTATGGCTTCACACCTACCCTATGGACCTATCAGTGGGAACAGAAAGATAAAGCACAGGATAGCTATATCCACGAGGTCAGTGGATGGAATCCTGGTATCGGTGAAAGTGCTATCTACATGAAAGCGGATACCGATCTGACGATTGGTATGCTGAAGCGGGGGATCCGAATCCTCTACGATCATGATGCTTCAAATCCAACGCAAATCCTTGGCGGAAATGTAACCATCGAAGAAGCAGAGAATAACACTCCGCAGAATACACTTTATGTGCGGACGGACAGTGATGGGATCAACATGGCAGATGAAACGCAGGTCTCTGGTGTACTAAATGCCTTGGCCCAGAAAATCTACTACAAAGGAACGCCAGAGAACCTGGATAGCTATGCGGAAATCGCAGAAGGTCTGACTTCTGCTTCTGTACTGAAAACAGGAAAAATTTCCTATGACGAAACAACCCATCAGGGAAGCTTCTCAGGAGCGATCGAGACGCCAGGTCAGGATGGTACTTTATTCGTTACACCTTTGTATGCCCCAAAACGGTTTGGAAAGGATGAAAATAATACAGCCTATGCCAATGCAGGTGTCCAGCAGGATGGCAAGTACTTCATTTTCCGTAAGGATTCCAGACTTCAGATTTCGCAGAGCGGGGAAATGCCTTACACCAGTGCTATCGATGCTTCCATTGATACCTATGGATATGTAGACATCAAGATGGATCTGACAGATCATCAGCTGGATGTACATATCGACGGTGGAGAAGAGGGGCTCGATGAAGCCGTAGCAGGGATCAAAGGCGTGGGTAACGGTGTGTCGGCCCAGAATGGTACCCTTCATATAGAGGCAGCCAATGCCAAGGGGGATGCCATCGGTGTACAGACGGCAGGCAAAAAGGAAACGGATAGCATAATCGATTTGAAAACATTGACTCATATTGATGCTAAGACTGGTTTCGACGTGACGGGTGGTACGGTCCGCGTCAATGCAGGGACTATCCATGCGGATACTTTGGGCAGAGTCGGTGCGAATGGCATCCTGTCCATCGGAAATACGGGAGATGCGCCTGCCGTATGGACGGGCGATATGTCTCAAAGCGATGGACAGCTGGATATGAACCTGGATGGGGAAGATTCCATCTGGACAGGTGCTATGGACTGGACCGGCGGCTCGAACAGCCTGATGCTTACGAATGGAGCGACCTGGAAAAATACCGGGGATTCCCATGTGGGACAGCTCGTCAGCGGCATTACGAGAAGCGTCGGCGGCGTGATCGACATGACCGGGGATTCTGGAAATATCCAGATCGATAAGTTCCGCGGAAATGCTTCTATCCTGTACAAGCATGATGCCAATGACCTGACGAAGGTGTATGGCGGCGATGTGACTGTCACCAGCGCAGAGGCCGGCTCTCGGATCACATTGATCACGGATCGGGATGGCATCACCGATGATGGACTTCGCGAAAAGGAAACGGTAAGCTCCCTTTTCCAGGCGATGGCAAACAAGCTGTACTATACCAATTACCAGACAGAGGGCAATCTCACCGGCGTTCTCCAGATTTCGGAAGGGCTGACGGCGAGAGCGGCTTCCAAGGTCACCGGGGCTATGGAATTTACCGGAGCCAATGGACAGGGACAGTATAAAGCGGATAGCGCTTCCCCGTCGATTTATCCGAAAGACCAGCAGAAGGAAACCTTTACGACGGTCATGACAGGTAATGAGAGCACGGATAGCGAGTACCTCGATGGCGGTGTCATGAAGGTCGGGAATCCTTCAGATATCCGTTATGAATTCACCAAGGATAAGACGGCTGTCGAATTGGCTACGGCTTCTGATACGGCGATCCAGGCGAAAGATACGGATTATTCCATCGATATGAAGGGTCATGATCTGACCATCAAAAACGAAGGGAATGCAGGTATCACCGTAGATAGCAAAGCCTTGACCTTCCGCAACGGAAGCACCACGGAGCTTACAGCGGACAAGGTCGGTATCGAAGCTAAGAATGGCGGCACCTTTAGTACCCATGAAGGCGGCGTGTGGAATATCAGCGCCGAGACAGCGGCAAAGGCCGATGGGGCAGGCAGCAGTGTTTCCTTAGGCGCTGGCAAGATCCAGAGCACCACGCTGGCAGAAGCCTCGAACGGCGGTACCATCAGCTTCTTTGCTCCGAATGACACGGCAGCAACAGAATATGTGGGGGATGTGAAGGTCAATGATGCGGATAGCAAGGTAACCTTAGGCATTGCTACCAAAGGCTCTACCTGGACAGGCGGTCTTACCAATCATGGCGGCACCTTTGAAATGGGGCTGCAGAATGGCGGTGTATGGAACAACACGGGAAAGGAAGAAGCCAATATTTCCTTGCTGGATGCAACGGATACCGGAAATGGCGTGATCTTCCAGAACAAGGACAGCGGCGGTATTACGGTAGACCGGTTCCGCGGTCATGCATTGGTGCTCTATAGCCATAGTGCAGCAGACCCGACCGATATTCTGGGCGGCGATGTGACGGTCAAGAAGGCCGATGCCAATAGCTTCCTGACCCTGCGCACCGATCGCAGCGGTATCAATATGGGCGATTATCACGGCGTAGAGAATGTGCTTGATGCTCTGGCGAAGAAGCTCACCTATACGGATGCGGTCAATGGCGTATCCAACCTGAATGGCAGGGTAGAAATCGCAGAGGGCCTCACGGCTGCAAGTGCTGCCAAGCAGTATGGTACGATTGATTTCAATAAGATCACGGGACAGGGCAGCTATAAAAAGAACAGCATGAAGCCAGGAGAGACGGATCCGGATATCATCTGGGGCAGCTCGGAAACCATGATGATGCGTGGTGCGAAGAATGCCATGAATACGTCTATGTTGTCCTGGAGAAGCAATGTTTCCGATATGACGACTCGTATGGGAGATCTCCACTATGGTGCAGATGATGGGATCTGGGCAAGAACCTTCGGCGGAAAGATCAAGTACGATAAAGGAACCTCTTCCTTCAGCAATAGTTTCTGGGGCGCTCAGGTAGGGGCTGATAAGCTCTTCAAGAATGGCTGGCATTTTGGCGGTGCTTTCGACTACAGCAAGGGAAGTGCCAAGTATGAAATGGGCGGTGAAGGGGATCCAAAACTCTACACCTTCTCGCTCTATGGCACGAAGCTTTTCGAGGATGGCCAGTATGTAGATATCGCTGTCAAGGCAGGTCACACGACAAACAGCTATACCGTATACAATGATATGGGACATAAGCTGGATGGGGACTACAGTGCTAATGGCTTCGGCATTTCCGCTGAATACGGAAAACGGTTTGGCGGAGCCGATGGCTTTGTGGAACCACAGCTGCAGCTGACTCTTTCTCGCCTGGGAAGTGCAGACTATGATGGGATCAGCGACTATACCGGCGGAAAGAAAATGCATGTCAGCCAGGACGGCATGACCAGCTTCATCGGCCGTCTGGGTGTAGCTGCAGGGAAAACAACGGAACGCGGTAATTTCTATCTGAAGGCAGGCTTGCTCCATGAATTCAGCGGAAAAACAAGCACGACATTCAGCGCAGAAAATGAACCGACGTCTACCGTGGATCAGGACTTTGGGGATACTTGGGCAGAATTGACTCTGGGCGGTACCTATAGACTGTCTCCTTCGAGCATGCTTTATGGTGATATTACCAAGAGCTTTGGTGGAGATTACAAGGTACAGTGGAAGGCCAATGTGGGTGTCCGCTTCACCTTCTGATGCTTTTGATTTCGATAGCTCATCTCTGATCGTATAACAAAAAACTCGTGAATCGTAATGAGATTCACGAGTTTTTTGTTATATTAAGTTGCATTAGTTGTTGGAATCAAATAACCAGCAACTTACAACAATCAACAATTACTCATCCGCTATCTTATCAGTTGAAAAAGTGAATGAGAAGCTACTGCATTAAAGATTTTCAAATGTTTTTAATTTTCTCCTTGACTGTATGATAATCATACGGAATATCATTTCCTTAATGAAATGGTATGGGGAATGCTGGTGTAAATCCAGAACTGTCCTGCAACCGTATGGGGAGAAGGTTCATTGCACGTCTTTCACAAAGAAATGAATTCATCGAGGAACTAAGTCGGAGTGCCATGCTTTTTCGTAACTATCACATCATGATGGTGTTCAAAGATCTGCGAGGTATGGGTCGGATAGAGTGATATTTCTTTTGTGATGCTCAAAATCCGGTCTATACTTGGCAGCTTTTTTATTTAATCAGTATATCTGAGAGAGGAGTGCGTGATTTATGAAAAAGGAAATGAAAAATTGGCTTCGCAGTAGCATTGTTTTGGCTTTGGCGGCGGGTGCCTTGGTCGGAGGTTCGTCTGTGCAGGCGGCTAATACGTATGATATGACCCAGGGGGAGTTTCTGACCAATGGACTCAATTATACGACTACGAACACGTACCAAGATAAGGATACATTGATTTATAAATGGGATGCAAAAAACAAGAAAATCATTGGGGGAAATGTTAGCGTTGGTCAAGATGTCTTGAATTCATCTTATGAAGGTGTCAATGTGAATCTGGTGATTGATGCATCAGATTTGTCGAGTATGAGCAACGATGATGTCAAAGAAGCTATGACGCAGTTGGCCTCTAAAATTAAAAATTATGCAGAGACTAACCGATATCGGCTGAGTGCCTATGTACAAGTACGAGAAGGATTGACCGCTTCTTCCAAGGTTCTTCGTTCTTATCATTTGGAATACAAAACTCCTGGTTGGGATGATCCAGATCAAGAAATCAAACCAGATGCAAATGTCGGAGATCTAGAGGAGGGTGTCTTTGCCACTCCTATTATCAATGGCGCAGCAGGCAGTGAATATGAATTTGATGAAAATGGGGTTTGGCGATATAAAGGCTTTAGAGGAGCAGTGAATGTTAATTTTACTACTCCCGCTACAGATAATGTGTATGCGGCTATTCGTACAGATGGGAAAGATACAGGAATTTCAAATCTGACGGAAAATAGTTCGTTCAATTCTACTTTACAGATGAATGCAGATGCGTCTTCTTTAGCTGATTCCAAAGCTTACTTGGCGTATAGTGGGACAGGGAATCAGGTCAGCGTGATTGCTAATGAATTGAATGCTACGGTCAAAGGGACGGAAGCAACTGGGATTTATGCAGGGCATGAAAATGGTGATACCACGAGTAAGGTAGTGGTTAATGGTGGCATTAATCTGACATTGGATGGTAAGAAAACTACTGGTGTTGAAGCAGGAAAGAATGGGGAAGTCTCCTTATTAACTGGTCAGAAGATTTATAATAGAACCAATACTGTTAGTATTGAATCACCCAATGGTCATGCCGTATATGCACATGACGGAGGCAAGGTTACTTTAGATGCTGTGAAAGTCAAGAAAGCAGATAAATCTGCCATTTGCGCAGAAAAAGGTGGCAACATCACACTGGGCATTGTAAGTGGGTTAACAGATGAATCGATTAGTACAGATGACGATGCAGATAGTCAGGTCTCTTTATCTGTGGATGGAAATTACACAGGGCAAGTTAAGGGGAATGTCAATGTAGCCTTTACTAAGGGTTCTACTTATAAGGCAGATAATGATAGCATTGGCACTGTGACTTTGAATGGTTCCACATGGGTGGGTTCCATGTTGCGTGATAATGGCTCGGTATCGATCAATTCTAATGGTCAGTGGAATATGGGAGAAACTGGTCGAGATATCAAATTATCTGCTTTGACCGGCGGTAAAACGACGGCCAGTCGTGGCTATGTGAAGATGGGCAGTGATAATCTTCACATCGGTACTTACAGTGGAAATGGCACATTTATTTATGATCATGATGCTTCTGATCCGACGAAGATTCTTGGTGGGAACATTACTATTGAAGAATCTAAGCCACTAAGTCTTTCTAGCTCTGGTTTAGGGGATAAGGGTGATTCTACGGCAGAGGGAACTTCCGCATCTACGATTGCTATTGCTACCGATAGTGCCGGTATCGATACCACGGATAATGCTTTAGTTGAAAAAGTGCTGGATAATTTGGCAAGTAAATTGGCTTATCTGAACTATACTAAAGGGGAACGCAACTTGAGTGGTACCGTAGAATTGTTGGAAGGACTGACCAGTAGTTCTGTGACCAAGCATTTTGCCAATCTGACTTTTGATGAAAAGACTGGTCAGGCCAAACGGGATTCGGAAGTCTATCATCCCTATGTCACCTATATCACAGGGGACGCTTCTATCGATACGGCCTATGCAGATGCTTACAATGCAGATACCAATACCTATGATTTCAATCAGGATGTATTTATTCGAGAAGCAAAGTCTACAGATTCCGTTTGGACTCGTGGCAGCTTGTACTATGGGCTGATTACCAATTATGGGACAGAATACGAGAAGCCAAGTAAAGGTTGGGGTATGTTTAAGAGTTCTAAACCAGATGGCGGCCCTTCCTATACAATGGATCTTCACGGAAATAATTTGACTGTTGATTTGGAAGCCTTCCCTGAAGCAAATGCCACAGGAAGCCAGCCTATGTGGACTACAGCCGCTATCATGGCAGCTCGTGAAGGGACCATTACAATCACCAATCCTGGGGAAATTCATCTGACTTGCAATGCCAATTACTATTATGGTAGTGCCATTCGCGCTTCGACCAGTGCTGGTACGACGAATGGTGCCCATGTAATCATTGAAAATGATCAGGGAAATTTGAAGGACCATATCGTATACCTTCGTGGTGGCATTGATACACCAGGGTATCAGCTTGATTATCGTACTATTGAGACTTACGGGAATGCTAAAGCTAAGGATATAACACAAGAAAACTCGGTATACATCAAAGGCCTCGTAGACATTGAAGCAGATAAGCATGCGGCTGTTTTTGCACGAGGCGGTTGGATTCGTCTGGGTGGTGGTCGTATTTCTGTGGATAATTACGATGCGCTTTGGACGGCAGGTAAGGGTCGCATTGATATCAATATGCTGGTCGATGATGATGGCACGGTGAAAGGTGCTGGCAGTAATGATTTTGTACTGAAGGGTAATGCAGTGACCGCTACTCCTTACTATGGGAATAATGGGACATTGAATTTGGCCTTTACCACAGCAAACTCCAGGTTTGATGGGGAAACTGGAGGTACCGGTGAACAGAATCTCTATGTACAAAATGGAGCGGTTTGGAACAATACACCAGAATCGTATAACATCTGGAATTCCGGTGAAGTTGTAAAATCAGATCTAGCAAGTATTGCTACCCATTTATACGGGGGACAAGATGCAGCGCATACAGGTTACCTGATTCAGGACAGTGCGAAAGATTTAACAATTAAGAATTATAGTGGCTTTATGAAAGCCTATATAGCACGGGATAAATCCAAATCTGCAGGTGAAGATGGAACTGATGCAACTAGCCAGTTTAGTCAAAAAGGAAATATTATTATCGAAAAAGCGGATCAGACAGATGGACAGAATGCAGATTTCACTTTATTGACAAGTCAGGAAGGCATTGACACTTCCAATAAAGAAGAAGTACTTTCAGTAATGAAGGACTTGGCTGGCAAGCTGATCTATAAGGAGGCCACTGACAGTGAAAATCCGGCAGTTCATCTTAATGGACATGTAGGCTTGGCAGAAGGGCTGATTGCTGGTTCAGTAGAAACGAGATTGGCTGATTTGACGTTTGATGGGACGTCCGATGGAACGGGTAGTGTCGTGGATAGTACCTATCAGATTCCGAAGAATTATCCGGCTATCCTGTATGGACCTAAAGAAACTGCTATGATGCGTGGTGCTAAATCTGCCATGGCTTCTACAGCTATGATTTGGCGGGCTATCAATAATGATGTGGAACGCCGGCTGGGCGATTTACGTGTAGGCAATGCTGAAAAGGAAAATGGTATGTGGGCTAAAGTGGGCGCTGGGCGTATGTCTTACGACGAAGGAACCACAGATTTCCGTACCCGCTTTAATGAATATCATATCGGTTATGATCATGCCGTAGGCAATGCAGGATGGAGAGCTGGTGCTTCTGTCAGCTACATCGACGGGAAGAGTACCTATGAAAAGGGGACTGGTGATAATGATGTAACCAATTTCCATGTATATGCTACAAAGACCATGCAAAATGGGGCTTACTTGGATATCATTGGCAGAGTTAGCCATGCCAAGAATAAGTATCATATTATGAACGATGCAGGGAATAAACTGGACGGCGATTATGGAACCAATGGATATGGTCTATCTGCAGAATATGGGAAACGGTTTGTCAAAGATAGTGGATTCTATGTAGAACCACAAGCAGAACTGACCTGGGGTAGATTATCTGGCAAATCTTATGATGCTGCTAGTGATTATGGCGGAGGCCGTGCATTGCATGTCGATCAGGATGATTTTAATAGTTTGATTGGACGTATCGGTGTTGGATTTGGTTTAGTGAAAGAACGAAGCAGCATCTATGCAAAACTTTCGCTTCTCCATGAATTCCAAGGTGGTTTTGATACACAGTATACGGCAAAAGGTGAACCTTCTAATGCGACACATATGGACTTTGATGGTACTTGGGTATCTGCTATGTTTGGCGGTACATACCAGCTGGGAGACAGAGCCAATTTCTATGGGTATCTGGAAAAGACTTATGGTGGCGATTTAAAGACCGATTGGCGCTATAATGTAGGACTTCGTTTTACCTTTTAATAGGAGCTAGAAGTCAAGACTAGGGAAACACTGGTAATGATTAAATCAATGTTTCTCTGGTATGTGTGACTGCTATTTTAGGAGAATAAAGAGCTGTGAATTTGAAAGGAAATTCATGGCTCTTTTTTCTTTATGAGGAAGGGGAGAGTCCTTCACATAGAAGCAGGTGTGATTAGGCAAAATCCTGCACACAATTATTGCCTGTTCGTTGTTGGAGCCTTGATAACCATAAATAGGGGACTTGACTATATGATGGTCATACGGTTGATACTAAATAAGAATATAAAGTATAAAAGGATAGGTGTCATATTTTATTTCATGCCCCATATTCATCGAGCAAGAGGGCAAAATGGAAGGACTGGAGAAAATGAAGAAATGGAATTCATCTTGGCGTAGGGAGTCCAAGAAATCTTACCTAACAATTGGCTTACTGCTAGGAATGATCTCTATGGGACAAATGTCTGTGTCCGCTAACGAACCAGAACAGGCGGAAGGACCCGTATATACATTGCAAGGGATTACTGTAGAGGCTAAAAGGCCAGATTGGGAAGCAAAGCTTTCTCCCGGGACTGTCACCGTGATTCGTCCTCAAGATTTCAAGGGAGAGCAGAAGACGCTGCCGGATATGCTGAAAACGGTGCCTGGTGTCCATGTGCGTGAAGTGAATGGGCATGGACAGTATACGACGGTCACGGTGCGAGGCTCTACCGCGGCGCAGGTCGGTGTTTTTATGGATGGGATACTGACAAACCTCGGGGGAGATGCGGCTGTCGATATTTCCACCATTCCGGTCAAGAATGTGGAACGTATCGAAGTGTATCGTGGTTATGTGCCGGCACGTTTCGGCGGGACTTTTATCGGCGGTGTCATCAATATCGTGACCAAGAAACCGGATAAACCCGGCATTTCTGCAGAAGTGGGAAAGAGCTCCTATGGCGGGAAGAGTCTCTCCATGGAGTATACGGCACCTGCGGGCAGCGGTACTTTGTTGGTGGCAGGAAATTATGAGTCAAGCGATAACGATTTTTCCTATACCAACTATGCGGCGGAAAGATATATCCCCTATTTGGAAAAGCAGATTAAGGGTTACCAGGGTGTGGTTGATAATTTCAATAAGGATAAAATAGACTTTTTTACAGAACCTACCAAAAATGATTGGGGGGAGGAAGGAACTCCGCTGGTTTCACTTACGCAGGATGAAATCGATCATTTCAAGAATAATCCGAATGACTGGCTGGAGTTTGTTCGCGGAAGCGGAGAGTATAGCCTTGCAGGGAAATTGACAGAGAATGCAGGAGAGACGGGCCTTGATGCAAAGGATATAGCGAATTATAAGACACAGGCAGATCCGGAAACGAGCCCTGAACTGGCTGAATATAACAAAACAACCAAAGCGTATATCGACAAATTGAAGGAAGCCAAGGAGGCTAAACGCTGGCGCAAGTATAACGATTATAAAAACAGCAGTGCGTTGGTCAAGTGGCAGAATGAGAACTGGGTGGTGAAAGGTTCCTGGAATCGGATTGACCGCCATTTGCCGGATGGACTTTGGGGTGGGGACGCGAATCAGGCAATCGAGAACAATGCTGTGGATTTGCGTGACCTCTATCGATATGACAGCCGTCATCAGAAATTGGATAATACGGAGGTGATGGTGCAGAACCGGAATCAGAATGGTCGTTTGGAATGGGGATGGACGGCGGACTACCTGCATCAGAAAAAGAGTTACCGAGCGGAGCATATTATGCAGGATGAGGTAACAGACTTTGATTCGGTCAATACACCACTCAGAGAATGGAGCCGCTATACATCGAATAAGTATAATTTGCAACTGGATGGAACGTACAAAATTTCAGAACGGAATATGCTCGATTTCCAGATGAATATGTCGCATGAACGACTACATGTCGATGGCTCGCTGATGGATAAGGTGCTGGGGGATTCTGATATAGCCAATACCCTTGGACAGACAAGAAATCGATATGATCAGGATATTTTGAATGTGCAGCTGCAGGACACGATTACCTTAGATAAAAAGTTCACCTGGTTCTTGACGCCGAGCCTTCGCTATAACCGGTCCAAGATTACTGGCTACAGCGATGGGAAACGATTTGCAGTGAATCAGGAGAATCGGTTCCATTGGCTGCATCCGAAAGACAGCCAGGTGGATGACAAGGTGACCTGGCAGCTCGCTTTGAAAAAAGAGGTCAACGACCAGCTGACGCTTCGCATGACCGGTGGGACGTACTACCGCTTGCTGAATATGTATGAAATCGCAGGGGATGGCGCTGGCATCCTGCCTGCTCCTCGTGGCGATGGGCAGAATTCTGTGTTCCCTGTTCCGGAAGAAGGGAAGCAGTTTGATATGAGTGCCATCTGGAAAGGGAAACTGCTGCATGCGGATAACAGTACGCAGCTGACATATTTCTGGAGAGACTCGACCAATATGCTACAGCTGGTCCGGGTAGGGAAAGACTACTGGTCTTATTTCAATGATAACCGCGGCAAGGTGCATGGCGTAGAATTCCAGTCCAATTTCAGCTGGAAGAAGGTGGACCTGGATCTGCGGGCCACCTACATGCAGACACATATGCAAAGAAAAAATAGTGCCGTGGGCTATGATTACTCTGACATCTGGGCTACCTATCAGCCGGAATGGGAAGGAAATGTCAGACTGACATATCGTCCTAATATGCACGTGGATTTGTTTAGCGAGCTTCATTATACGGATGGCTATTACACTTCGTATAATAAAGATCCGCGTGGTGGTGAATATGCGTATTTATCCGGGAAACCAGTCGATTCACTGACGACAATCAATGGCGGGGTGAAATGGAAACCAGCGGACAGCTGGCAGCTGACCTTGGGGTGCAATGATATCTTCAATAAGGGCCCGAAGATAAAAATTCGTAGCAATACGGCATTTAGTGAACCCGGGTATATCAATCCTGAATTTCCTATCCAGGGACGGACGTACTATGCGTCGATCCGTTATCAATTCTAAGGAGGAATAGATGATGTGGAAAATGAGTAACAAAAAACGCAGGATGGCTTTCCTGGCTGCTCTGATAGGGAGCCTCATGGCGGGATCCAGTGTAGGGGCGGCAAATTTGGTTGCAACGGTTCCTTCTGATTTTAGCAATAGCCAGATGGGGGGAGTATCCGGTTCTCGCGTGACAACGAAAGTGGATGACACCCCTTTGACGGGTGTAGTACAGGAAATTAATGGTGATCCGGCTACGTTCTCTGTGTTTATCAACGGAGAAAGCCAGATTTTTCTTCGTCAGTATACCTATAATACCGTCGCATTAAAGGGCAGCGTATTGATGGATGCAGATGGAGATTGGGCATCTGTCAATAATCCAACGGGAGAAATTACGGCGGTACCAAATGCACATGCAGCAGTTGGTTATGGGAATACCCTTTATACGACTGGCTATGATATGGGGCAAATTGGTCTGGCGAAGGTCAATGGCAACCAGCTGGTCGAGAATACACTGAAGACGGTCAACCTAAAAACAGATATCAAAGAAAAAACGGGGGATGTAGATGCTGCCTCCTATGATACCTACCAGGATACAAATGGAAACGTGCAATTCACCAGCGTCCATGGTGAAGGTCTTCTCATAAAGGATGGATATTTGTATGTGGCGGCCAGCGTTAATAAGAAAGGTGGCACTGACGATTATGATAATGGCTACCTTTTGCAATATAAGATTAAAAATGATGGGAGTCTGGAGTATCGAGATTATGCCCGTATCGGAAAGAATACAGACAATGTTCGGCTGAATTCATACAATAATCTGATTCTTTCAACAGCTGTTGGCGGGTATCAGCATTATGGAAAGTTGAATCCGGAATCGGCTCTCAATTATGTGGATGTGTCGGATAATCATATCGGGCGGATACACGAGACGCAATCGGTTCATCTGCCTGAGCAGGTCAAAAATGACGGATATGATTTCCGTGATATGAAGGTACTGCCTAATGGCAGTGTATATATTTTGAAGTATACGCTCAGTGGCTCAGGTGGAAGCAGCACCCAAGATGCGGTCAGTGGCTTTAATGGAAGGGTATATAAGACCACCATGTCGAATCTCAGGTCTGCGAATCCGGATGATTGGGAAATCGTGCTGGATGACTCAGTGGTGGCAGGCGGTGGCTGGTCTGGACGGTTGGATGCAGAGTATTATACCAAGAGATTGTGGGTGGAATGGGGCGACAATCTCTATGTGTACGAAGATGGGGATACGAAGCCTACGCACCAATGGGAGGCGAAGGACTTTTCTACTAACAAGCAGCTCTATATGTTCAATTCAGTCACGATGCTGCCGACTGATCAGGTCTGGGGAAATCTTGCCAAGTTAACGACGTATCGTCCTGAAGGTTTGACTGCGTCTTCAGAAACAAAAATCACCGTGGAGAATGCAGATGCCAAGATAGGAACTGTAACTAGAAAAGAGGGCATTACTGGGACATCGGCGGACCAGACAGCTTTTGGTAATGTCACTTCAGATGATGGAACGTATTCTTTTACCAAAGATGAAGTGTTAAGTATCAATCTGGGAAAAGAAGGAGATCATGCCACCAATGCGGCGGCGGTCATTCAGGCGAAAGATGGGAAAGACATCACGATCGATGCTTCTGGACACAGCCTGCAGCTGGCTTCTAAAAACTATATAGCATCTCCTGTCGGCATTTATGCCGGAAATGGTAAGAATGTATCGATCACAGCAGACAAAGTGGATGTCGTGACTGCTGGATATTCCAACGGGAATTCTTTGACCAATGCGATCTGGAATGATGGCGGGAAAAATACAGCCAGCCAAATCACTGTGAATGGGGATGTCAATATTTCCATGTCTGGTGGTTACGGCGGTAATGGTGTCGCTATCCAGAAGTCGTTCCGCTGGGGAGAAAACAGTCAGGAATCGACGGCATCTTCTGCTATTACGATTCATGGCAATCTGAAAATTGCCGGGGAGGACAGTGCAACGTGGGGCATTCCTGTTAATCGGGAGAATGTTTTGTCTCGTTTTAATAATGCAGGTATCCTGACGAATATTGAAAAAAGCAAAGTCACTGTCACTGGTGATGTAGATATGGCGGTGTATGGCAATGGGATCACCACCAATGCAAGAGATAGCGAGGTATCCATTGGCGGCGGTCATATTGTTGTGCCGCAGGGAACAAAATACGGCTATTATACACTGGGTGCCTATGCAGGTACGATCAATGTCAACATGAATGAGGATGGCTCCGCAGCCGGTACACATGATGTTCAGCTGGATGGAGACGTATTTGCCTTAAAATCGACGGGCACCATCAACTTGGGGCTGACAACGAAGAATTCCTACTTGAATGGTATCGTTGACAATGGTGGTAAGGTCAACATGTGGCTGCAGAATGGAGCTGTCTGGACCAATGAAGCAAAAAATACCCGCTATAAACAGGACGATGAGGATGTAGGAAGCAATGAGGTCAGCCGAGTGACATTCCTGCATGGTGGTACGAAGTCCGGGACAGGTGATACAGCGGGTGTCATCATTCAAACAGCAAACAGCAAGTCGCTGACGATCGACAAATTCTCTGGAGCAGCCAAGGTACTGTACTCACATGATAGCGATACCCCCACGAAGATATTGGGCGGGGATGTGAACATCGGCACAGCTTCAAGTGGGTCGGAAATCGTTCTCCGGACGGATTATGATGACAACATGCAGTCTGATGCAGTAAAGAATCAGGTTTTGAATGCATTGGCAGAAAAACTGTACTATAAAAATGCTGTCAATGAAAAAACTGCCCTTTCAGGGAAAGTGGAAATCGCGGAAGGCTTGACAGCTTCCTCTGTGGCTAAATATACCGGAAATATTGCATTTAATCAGACGAATGGTCAGGGCAGCTTGGCAGGCAGTGGAGAAACGCCGGAACCTCCGGCTGAACAGTCGAAGACGCTTTTCACGTCTTCGATAACTGGCGGAGATGACAAAGAGTACAAAGATGATCATGTATGGCAGGATCAGGTGTACACCTTTACCAAGGATAAAACGACTGTCCAGGTAGAGGGAGGCGCAGCTGTCGATGCAGTGAAAGACGTGACTATCACAGCCGACGGGAATGAACTGGATCTGACCGGCGGCGAAGCTGGGATACGTGCAGCGGCTGGAAAGACGGTAGACATCACGGCAGGTATACTGAAAGTCAATGGCAAGACGGGGATCGATGCGGCTGGCACCGTGACACTCAAAGGCAAGAGTGAAATCACTGGGACTGAAAAGGCTGTCAACGTACAGAAGGGCGGAAGCGTAACGCTTGGCACATCGACCATCTCTGGAGATGTAGAAAACAGCGGCCATCTGACACTTGATGCAGCGATGACCGTGAACGGCAGCATCGCCAATGCGGGCGTCCTTGCGGTAAACGGTGAGACCCATGCCAAAGATCTGACCACAACGGGAACGATGACTGTAGGAACTGATGGTGTGCTTGCGGCAGAGAACATCAATGTCAATGGAGGTACCTTCACGGCCAATGGCAGTGTGAGCAGCACTGTCAAAGCTGACAAAGGCGGCAAGGTCATCCTGAAAGGAAAGAAACCCGCACTGAAAGGCCTGGTGAGTGGTGATCAGTCCAGCATAGAAGCGACCCTTTCCGGAAAAGACTCCGCATTAAACGGCAGTCTTGAGGGAGCAGGGAGTGTGACTCTGTCATTGGCAGATCAAGCAAACTGGACAGGGAATGCCGTTGGAAACGGGGCTTACGCCGTTACCATCGGGAAAGACAGCACCTGGACGGGAAGCAGTGCAGGAAACAATACCAGCCTCACCCTTGGAGGCACTTGGAACAACCGTGGAACAAGCAGCCTGAAGCAGATGGCAGGAAACGGTGGCGTCATCGATATGACAGATGCAAAGGCTGGCACCGTCACCATCCAGAATTATGGCGGCAGCAGCACCTATATCTACAAACACGACACAACAAAACCGGCAGACGCCAACAGTGGTTACGCTATCCTTGGCGGAGATGTGAAGATTTCCCAGGCAGACAAAGGCAGTGAGATCACCCTTCTTACCGATCGTGCTGGTTTGGATTTCGATTCGACCAAAGCAGATGAGAAGAACCTCATCAGCGGCACGCTGAATGCGCTCGCAGGAAAACTCTACTATACGGGCTACGCAGATGGAAATCTTAGCGGAACGGTCAAGATCGCAGAAGGCCTGACGGCATCTTCTGCCAGCTTGAGATCTGAAACCATCACTTTCTCCACCGCTGATACAGGTACTAAGAAGGCAGGACAGGGCTTCTATGCCTATACTCCGGCGACGGATGATAAACCTTATGAAACCGGTCCTATTGTAAAATCCGAAAACATTGATGAAACACGTGTTGGCGATGTCAACGGCATTGTTTCTATCAATGTTACCGAAGCGCAGGATAGTGTAGCTTCCAGTGCGCCTAGTGCTATGTATGTAGCAGGCGATGCAGTAAGCCCGCTTGTTGTTGATCTACAAGGGCATACCTTAAAGCTTAACACCAGCGGTGATGCAAAGAAATATTTGTCTACCGTTTACGTTGATGCAGACAAGAGCATGGAAATTAAGGATACCAAGGGCAATGGCGTCCTGAAGGTTTCCGCCGGTCTTGGTGCTGATGGCAATGCTGATACTAAAGCTAACTATGTTTATGGCATTCGTGTAGGTGAAAACGGCAGCTTTACTGCAAATACTGATGTTGAGATAGACGGAGTTAAATCCGGTTCTACTCAGCGTGCTTATGGTTTATATGTAAGCACCAAAGGCAATGTCGTATTTGAAAAAGATTTGACCATCAAGAATGTTCAGACCGGCAACAAGGTTGGACCGAATACAGCAGGTATTTATGCAGACAGTTCTTCAAGCGCAGATGCTCCTGTCAATATAACTGTCAAAGGCAATCTTACTATTGAAAATGTATTGGGCAGTGCAATCCGTGCACTGAATACTTCCACTATATCTACTGCCGGCGCAACAATTAAAGCTGCGGATATGTCTAACGGTACGAATTATAGCCAATATTATGCTTTGCAGGCTAACAAGGGTACTATTAACCTGAATACCGGTGAAGGCATTACTGCCGGAGTTCTTGACGTTACCGGTGATATGAAGGTAACAGATAATAAAGCTTCTGTTATCAATGTCAATATGACGAAGGGTTCCCAATGGACAGGCGCAGTAAGCAATATTCCCGGCAGTACTTATAATGCACCTGCTGGTCAGTTTAATCTGACAATGGCAGAAGGATCCGTATGGAATCATGAAACCGGGCGTTCAGTAGATACGCTGAAGACAACGTTTGCCGGCAGCAATGTTTCTAAGCTGGACGGCTCCGGTGTAATCTATCAGAATTCCGACAAGGGTATTACCGTATATAATTACAGCGGTGACACAACTGTTGTTTATGGTCATGATGTAAATGATCCGCTGACCATCCATGGTGGTGATTTCACGATCAAGACTGCGGTCGCTGGTTCCAAGATTACTTTGGTTACCGATAGCCAGGGGATTACCGGTGGCTTTGCGGATGGTGATACGGTAGCAGAAAAGAATCATGTCAAGGAAGTACTGAACAAGCTGGCTAATAAGCTGTTCTATACAGGCTACAAGGATGCAAATCTGTCTGGCGTTGTTAAGATTGCAGACGGACTGACAGCATCTAGTGTAAGCGCTACGGTCAAAGCTTCCGGCGATGTGACCTTCTCTGACGGAACTAATGGGACGAAAAAGGCAGGGCAGGGATTCTATGCCTATACGCCGGAACAGGAGAAACCCAATTATAAAACAGGTGCTATTACCAAGTCTGAAGATATCAGCCTGAGTCGTGAACTGGATGAAAGCGGCGTAGCACATGTTGCTGTAACCGAATCGAATGTCACTAGTAATTTTGCCAGCGCCCTTTACGCAGGCGAATCAACTGATCCGTCCAGCCCGATGACTGTAAAAATGTCCGGCAAGGGCCTGGCTTTGCATGCTGAGCAATCCGACGGACAGGCAGCAGCGATTTACGCAGGCGCTAATACCTATATCAAGGTTGTTAACCCGTCTGCTGACCAAAAGCTGGCGATTACGGCAAATAATACGGATACCAGAGCCTCTCATGGCATTTACGCCCTAGGCAATGCGCACCTGAATATTTCCGGTCCGGTAGAAATTACTGATGTGATCACGAAGGGGGATGCCGCAACCGGCGTCAATATCCAGGGACAGCAGAGTGAGATTACTATTGACGGTCCGCTGACAATCAGCAATGTCAAGGGGATGAGAGAACGCGGCGCAGGCATGAATGCTTCCGGTATTCAGGTCACCGGTGACAGCTCCACGGTGACTGTCAGTGGTCCGGTCGATATCTCCGGTGTACGCGGCAGCGGTATCAAGCTCGCTGGCAAGGATACGAAGGTATCTGTCGGCGGCGGCACCATCACGGCAGCTGAAGACAGTGATAAATCGCATAATTTCTATGCAGTCCGCGTAGATAAAGGCACGCTGGACATCAACATGAAGGACGGCGCTGCAGGCGATACGACCACCAAGATTACCGGTGATATGTATGCTACAGGCCAATATGGTAAGAAGGTCGTGGAATATACCGGCGGCGAGCTGATCGACTGGAATGACGCAGGCATTCTTAATGTGGCTTTGACTGATAAGGATTCCTTCTGGAAGGGCGTGGCTGCTTATGATATGTATAACGACAACTATGGCACAGGCGGCAATACTGCGCACGATATCGGCCAGTTCAATCTGTATCTGCAAAACGGTGCCACTTGGACCAATGAGCAGCAGTCTCACGTGACAACAACGACCATAGCGTCTAAAAATCCTGTATGGGAAGGCAGCACGCTGGCAACACTGCATGGCGGTAAGGATGCCGATAATGCAGGCTTGATTTACCAGAAGGATACCAATCCTATTTCTGTTGTCAATTACAGCGGTCATACCACTGTATTCTATGAGCATGATGCTAATGATCCGACCAAGATGATTGGCGGCAGCTTCCATATTACCAATGCAGCAGAAGGCTCTGCTATCACCTTTATTACGGATAACAAAGGCATTACTTCCGGCTTTGCAGAGGGCGATTCCGCTGATGCTAAGGATCAAGTGGCACGCGTGCTGAACAACCTGGCAGGCAAGCTGTTCTACAAGAACTATACGGATGGTCATCTCTCTGGCGTAGTGAAGATTGCTGAAGGCCTGACAGCTTCTTCCGCAGCACTGAAGACTGGCGATATTTCCTTCTCTACGGAAGATACAGGCACCTTGACACCTGGCCAGGGCTACTATGATTATAAGACCAGCAAGCCTGGCAGCCAGATAACTAAAGAATTTACTACGGCAATTACCGGTGATGCAGCTGCTGATACGGTTTACATAGAAAAAGGCGTACTGAAGGACGACGGCACCTATGTATTCACGGCAGACAGCACGACCATCACACCTGAAAAGCATCTGATTGCCGGTGGTGCATACCTCCCGCCAATTAGCGCAGCTATTTCCGGCTCTGACGAAAACCACCATGTGACCATGGATATGAATGGCAACAAGCTGACGGTAGATACAACAACGGATACCCATACAACCGGTATCGCAGCCATCGGCAAGGGTGTAGTCAACATCAAAAATGCCGGTGCCATGTCTGTCAGTGCAACAAGCACCAAGGGTGGTCGGACAGGCGCACTGTTCGTAAATGGCGGCGGTACGATCCAGATTCATAATGCCGGTGCTGATCATGTACTTACCTTGCGTGCGAAGAGCACGGCTCCGGCAAATGCTGCCGTGATCAAGAGCATGAACGGCGTAAGCGGCGTGATGTCCAGTATCACCGTGGATGGTCTTGTCGATATTTTAGCGGAGAAGAGCGGGGGCTCCGGCGCCAACGAAGCCATCAGTGCAGTTGCCTCCAAGGTTGAGGTTGGCGGCGGCGTCATCAAGGCGATCAACGGAGCTGAATATGCGATTCGTGCTTATGGTGAATTCGCTTCCAAGAACCGTGGACAGGTGAATGTGAATGTCAAGAAGGATGACAAAGGCGCTATCATCGGTGCAGGCAGTAATACTGTTCAGCTGGAAGGCAATGTCTATCTCGGCGGCGGCATGGATAATGCCGGTGCAAGTGCAGATGTAAGCGTTGGCCTGAATACTAAGGATTCCTTCTGGAAGGGCAATGTAAGCAATGCTAACGGCAGCAGTGCAGGTATCGTTAACCTTTACATGGGAAGTGGCGCAACCTGGACCGGCAATAACCTTTCCGGCAACACCGTAAACGCTAATCTGGATAATGCAACCTGGACCGGCTCTAGTAGCGGCAATGCGATGCACCTGAAGCTGGATAATTCTATCTGGAATGTAAATGGTGCCAGCAAGATTGCTTCCTTCTCCGGTAATAATGGCAGCATCTTTGTGGCAAGTGATGCAGGCGATATCAGCGTAGGTGATTACAGCGGCAACGCTACTGTGATTTACAACCACGATGCTGATCATCCGACGAATATTCTCGGCGGCAGCTTTACCATCGGTCAGTCGAAGAACGGGTCTGCCATTACGCTCATCACGGATAACCAGGGCATCACGAAAGGCTTTACCGCACAGGATAAGGCTGAAGACCAGAATACGGTCAATGAAGTTTTGAACAAGCTGGCACAGAAGCTCTTCTACACCGCGAATGACAGCAAGCTGGCTGGTACGGTCAAGATTGCTGAAGGACTGACCGCTTCCTCCAAAGCGCTCAAGACTGGCAATATCAGCTTCTCCACCGATGCAACCGGCACGAAGACACCTGGTCAGGGCTTCTATGAGTATACGGTCAAGGATGATTCCGTCATTACTGATCCGATCACCGGTAATCTGGATAAGAAGTATGAAAATTTGGGCATCGAAACCGAAAAAGGCATTTACAACTTCACGCAGGATACAGTGATCGATGTTACAAAGGGTGATTACAGCTCGAACCTGAGTGCTATTGAATCCAGCGGCGGTCCGATTACGATTAGCGCTAAAGGGCAGGATCTTGACGTAGCTTACCATGTTTTGAAGGGCAGCAATGTGGCACGTGCGGTCGCTACCGGTCTCAGCTATGGGAAATCGAAGGATGTGACCATTACAGCTAAGAACCTGAAGCTCAGTACGGATACCACAGGCTTCAGGGCGCAGGGAGTTTATGCAACAGGCGGTAAGATCACCATTGATGCAGACACCACTATTTCTACCTCTGCGCAGACAGAAAGCAATGGTATTTACAGCGGGAATGGCGGTACCGTCACCATGAGCGGCAACCTGACTATCCAAAAGGATAGCAAGGCAGCGAATTACATTGCGCTGAAGTCTGACGATAATGGCGTGATCAACGTCAATATGAAAGACGGCAAGGAAGGCGCAGGCATCGTGAAGATTGATGGCGATGTCTACACCAAGTCGGCAGAAAGCTATGATTATTGGGAGGAGGAAACAACTTCTACATCTTCTACCGTTAATCTGGCATTGCAGGGCAAAGAAAGCAGCTGGAACGGCCGCAGCCTCTACGAAGTTACTTCCGGTGATGACTCCACCAGCTATGGCACATTTAACCTGTGGCTGACAGAGGGTGCCACCTGGACAAACGAGAAGAACGGCAAGGAGGTTCCGAGCGGCTTTACCGGCAGCCATGTGACGAAGCTGACTGGTGGCAGCGATGCGGCACACGCAGGTAACATCTTCCAAAACGATACTAAGAAGATCACCATCGACAACTACAGCGGCTATGCGAATATCTACTATGCACATGAAGGAAATGGCGAAGCGGCAAAGAACTACAAAGCGGGTGACACCATCATCACCAAGGCAGCTGCCGGTTCCCAGATCTCTCTCATCACCGACAACACTAACGTCGCAATGGATAACGAATACAGCGTAGCCAATGTCCTGAATGCGCTGGCAGGAAAGCTCACCTACAGCGCTTATGCAAAAGGCGAGAAGCACCTCACCGGCTATGTGAAGATCGCCGACGGTTTGACCGCATCGAGCAAAGCCCTGCAGACCGGAAACATCGCCTTCAGCGATAAAGATGGCAAAGGCAGCCTGGCAGAAGGGACAGTCACACCTGGGGTCACCTATCCGGAAGAGCAGGTGAAAGACTCCTATACGCAGGCTATCACCGGCATCACGAAGGATGACTATATTTACAAGCAGAACGGCGTCCTGAAAGAAGAAGGCAAGTATACCTTCACGAAGGATCCGACAAAGATCATGGTAGAAAAAGGCTCTGCTATCGATGCCAAGGCGGATATCACCATCCATACCAGCAAAGCGAAACTGGAACTCTCCGGCAAAGACGCCGGCATCAAGGCGGATGGTCATCAGGTATCCATCACCGGCAGCACCGTGATCACCGGCAAAGACGCGATCTCCGCTTCCAATGGCGGCAAAGTCACACTGAATGGTATGACCGACATCAAAGCAGCTGGCGAGGATGGCACAGCGATTTCTGTAGCTGACAAAGACAGTGAAGTCGCTATCACAGGCAATGCAGCCGCTTCGATCACGGGCGCAGTCTACGTCGCAGGCGGAAACCTTACTGTAAATACCGGGGCCACCATGACGGGAGATGTAGTCATCGATGGCGGCAAGGCTGACATCACACTCGGAGACAAGGCTTCCACCCTGACAGGCGATCTGTCTGTCAGCAAGGGCGGTCAGCTGACACTCAATGTCACCAATGGAGCCAAGGTGACAGGCAGCTATGCAGCAAGCGCTGGCACCCTCACCATGAACGTCAAGGATGGTGGCTACTGGATCCTGAAAGATGCAGAAAACACCACTAGCCTGTATGCGACAAGCCTTGCTGATGAAGCAGGGGATACGAACGCACCTGCAGCAGGAAAACTTATCGTCAATGGCGGCAGCGATAAAGCACACACTGGCTACATCGATATGACCAAGAGAACCCAGGCCCTCGATATCGCAAACTTCAGCGGACACGGAACCTTTATCATGGAGCATAAAGACGACGGTACATTCACCAGCGGTAACGTGAACATTGCAAAAGCAGAGACCGGCTCCGGACTGACCCTTTACACAGCCAACAATGGCATCCAGATGACGGACAAAGCTGCCGTAACCAAGATCTTGGAAGCATTGGCAAAGAAGGCCATCTATACAGAGGGGAACGACAATCTGACTGGTGAAGTAAAGATCGGCGAAGGTCTCACCTCCTCCAGCGCCAAGACCGGATCGATCTCCTTCAAAAACGAGACAGGCACAGGCGACTTGGTCGATGGCAGCATCCAGTGGGAACCGACCATTGAAGAAGGTGACTACGAGACCTTCGTTATGAAGGGCGCAAGGAGCGCCGTCACCACCTCCTTCCACAGCTGGCGTGACAACATGCAGGACACCTACACCGGAGCAGACCTCGCTGATGAAGACGGCATCTTTGCCAAAGCTCTTGGCGGCAAGACCTCCTCGGACGTCAGCGGGCTGAAAGACAGTAACAGCTACTGGGGTGCACAGATCGGCTACGACAAAGCCCTCGCAAATGGCTGGCACATCGGCGTAGCCTTCGACTACCGTGATGGAGACAGTGACTACCTCCTGGGCGGCAAAGGCGACAACAAGCTCTACAGCTTCGGCGTCTACGGCGTGAAGAAGATGGAAGACGGCAGCTACTTCAGAGTGGCAGCCAAAGCCGGCCGTGTAGAAAACGAATACGACGTCTACACCGAACTCAGAAACAAGCTGCATGCAGACTACAAAGCCAATGCCTATGGCCTCACCGCAGAATACGGCAAGACCTTCGGCAGCGAGATGAGCTACATCACACCGAAAGTACAGCTCACCTGGTCCCGTGTAGGAAGCAAGGACTACACCGGCAGTGCAAACAATGGCGCAATCATGAACATCTATCAGGACAGCTACGACAGCCTTGTCGGCCGCCTCGGCTTCGAAGCGGGCATGAAGAAAGCCCATGGCAGCCTCCATGCAGGGCTGTACCTGGCGCATGAATTCAATGGAGACATCGACACCCGCTACTTTGCCAAAGACGGCGGATGGAAATCCACCTCCTTTGACGGAGATGACACCTGGGCAGAACTGGTGCTCGGCGGAGAGTATCGCCTTGGCGGAAACAGCCAGCTCTATGCAGACTTTGCAAGAGATCTTGGCGGCGATTTCCAGAGAAAGTGGAAGCTGAATGCCGGCATCCGCTTAAGATTCTGATAAGTCCTCGATTGACCGCGTGAGAACGCAAACAAAAAAGGATGAAACTAAGCGTAAGGCTTGGTTTCATCCTTTTTGTTGCCTTGAAAGCAGGCAGGAGGTAAAGATATAAGGGGAGTCCCTGACGTGTGTGGGAGAGAGGTTCAGCTGGTTCTATAGGTTCAACGGGTGTGGCGTGAAAGTCATATAGCGTCGTATGTGAGACGAAGAAGATTCCATATCGTCATCTCGAGCAAAGTCTAAGGAAACGCTGACTAAATCGCAGAGTTAGATTTCATATGGATTTTTATACATAGCTTCGTCATCATCCTCCTTAAATAGCTCGCTATTCGTGTCAGATGATTCCTTGCTCTGTATAAAAAACCAAGAATGAAATCTGACAACAATTTAATCAGTGTTTCCCTGGAGATCTTTCTTGCAGGACGGTATACGGCACATGCGAGACGGTGGTATAACGCAGCAACAAGGCATCGCTGCTGTGTCCATGCATACGTGCTGATTATCGCCGTGCAGTAGAGATTCCTCGGCTACGCTCGGGATGACGATACGGGGATTCCCCTTATCTAAGGAAACACTGATTCAATCTGACAACGGATTGAATCAGTGTTTCCTTAGAAATGGCGATACGCTATCTCGTTGACCTCAATAGAAAAGCGCGACAATCTTTGCTGGATTGTCGTGCTTTTGCGTTTGATGAAATATTATTTCACCGGATTTCTCAGTGTCCCGATGGGGTCGATGTTGATCTCTACCACATCGCCTTTTTTGAGGAATTTCGGCGGGTTGAAGCCCATGCCTACGCCCTGCGGGGTGCCGGTCGCGATGACGTCGCCCGGGAGGAGGGTCATACCGTCGGAGAGGGTCGCGATGAGTTTCGGGATGGAGAAGATGAGGTCGGTGGTGGTGCCTTCCTGACGGAGGCTGCCATTGACTTTCGTGTAGATGGTGAAGGGGAGCGGCCAGTCGCCGACCATGACGGTCGGGCCCATCGGGCAGAAGGTGTCGAGGCTCTTGCCGCGGAACCACTGGAGGTGCTTTTTCTGCAGGTCTCTGGCGGTGACGTCATTGATGATGGTATAGCCATAGACGTATTTCATCGCATCTTCTTCCGCGATGTTCGTGCCTCGTTTGCCGATGATGACGCCGAGCTCGCCTTCGTAGTCGACTTCCTGGGTGACTGCGGGATGGCTGTCGATTTCCTCGTCCGGCCCGATGATGGAGGTGGTGGCTTTGGTGAAGAAGATCGGATTCTCCGGGTTCTTGGCATTGACGTTCTGGTCGAATTCTTTGACGTGGGCCTGATAGTTCTTGCCTACGCAGAGGACGTTTCTTCTGGGATAGAAGGGGGCTTCGAGGCGGACATCTGCGAGCGCGACCGGAGTGACGGCTTTGTCCTTGCCGTTCATTTCCAGTGCGTGAGCGAGGTTCAGGAGGCCTTCTTCGCCGCTTTCGATGAAATCGCCCAGTGTCTCAGCGAGGGGAATGAAGTAGGTTTCTTCAAGATCGATGGCGGGGTAGATGGAAGTGCCGTCAGCGGACAGGACGCCCCACTGGCGTTCGCCTTTGTAGTTGTAGGATACAAGTCTCTGCATAATAGACCTTCTTTCTTATAATATAGAGTGTGGACATATTATAGCATAAATAAGAGAAGAATGGTTCAGGGGTTCAAGGTTCAGGGTTAGCCCAAGGGGCTTGCCGTCCTTAGATTTCGTATGAAAGCTTTGCTTGAATGAGGAATTAGGAATGAGGAATTAGGAATGAAGGTGGCGGCTTCGCCGCGAATATATATGGGGCGATGCTCGAAGGTGGTATTTAGTCACCAGTCACTTCGAACCACTAATCCCTAGCTACTTGTGACTGGTAGCTAGGGATTAGTGGCTAGGGATTAGGTTTGCGATACGAGAAAACCGCTAGTTTCAAACCTCCGCGGCGCTTCCATATTTTTATGCGCCGCACCACCCCCGTTGAACCCTCCAAACCTGTTGAACCCGCTGAACCTTTTTCGCACGTAATCAAAGGGCGGCACACCCCATGAGCTAACCCTGAACCCGCTCCCCATGAAACTTTCTCTATTTCTCCCTTGCATTCTGCTATCCCGTTTGTTATAATAGTAAAGAATTATCTATGTAGTTGAAATGAGGTGCAACAATTGAAGAAGGGACTTCATCCGGATTATCATCCAGTCGTTTTCCGCGACATCGGTGCTGACTACTCTTTCCTGACCCGTTCTACAGCAACTTCCAACCAGACTGTAAAATGGGAAGATGGCAATGAATACCCGCTGATCAATATCGATATCAGCAGCAAATCCCATCCATTCTATACAGGACAGCAGCGTTTCGGTAAGGCTCGTGGCCGTATCGAAAAGTTCAACAAACGTTACGGCAAATCCGCAGAATAAGGAACAGGGCGCAAGCCCTGTTTTTTATTGCCTTTTTTTGATATACTAGAAAAGATGTGTATGTGGGGGAAATGGATATTTCGAGTATCCGTTTGAAATTTAGGCTATGGTTCAGGGTTAGCCCCTTGGGCGGCTCCGTCCACTGATTATGATTAAAAGCTTTGCGCGAATGAGGAATTAGGAATG
>DLZS01000138.1:4644-4842 GCA_003447275.1 Dialister sp. | reverse complement strand
TGGTGCGGCGCATAAAAATCAGAAGCACCGCGGAGTTTTGATAGCGCTTCGCGCGCATCGTCATTTCGATCGTAGTCGAGAAATCTTTATTGCAGAATGCTCATCGCCTGATGTGAGGCAGCACCAGGACATCGTTTTCCCTCGGCGCATACACACTGATTCCCGCTGTGCAGTAAAGATCCCTCGGCTGCGCTCGGG
>DLZS01000138.1:0-4406 GCA_003447275.1 Dialister sp. | reverse complement strand
TGCAGTAAAGATCCCTCGGCTGCGCTCGGGATGACGATGCTGGCAAATCCCAGTCACCAGCCACCAGTCACCAGTCACTCCTAATCCCCAATCCCTAATCCCTAGCCACTCATCCCTATGTTCAAACTACAAACGACCAAATTTATAACAGGAGTAAAGCATAATGCAGATCAGCAAATTAGACGGCATGGAAGCCAGATATATGGCACTGGAAGACCAGCTGAGCGATCCTTCGGTGATCGCCGATCAGAACCGCTGGAGAGAGCTCTCGAAGGAGCATGCGGAGTTGGGAGAGATCGTTTTCAAATATAGAGAATATAAGGAGGCACTCAAGGAGATCCAGGATGCACTGGAGCTTCTGGACGATAAGTCGCAGGCCGATCTCCATGAGCTGGCGAAGGAAGAGCTGAAGGAAAATGAAGAGAAGCGGGATGCTCTGGATCTGGAAATCCATAAGATGCTGATTCCGAAGGATCCGAATGACGGGAAGAATGTCATCCTGGAAATCCGCGCGGGTACGGGCGGCGAGGAGGCGGCACTCTTTGCATCGGATCTTCTCAAAATGTACCTGAAATTTGCAGAGCGCAAGGGCTGGAAGGCAGAGATCGCGGATGCGAATGAGACGGATCTTGGTGGGTTCAAGGAAGTCACCTGCACCATCGAAGGGAAGAATGCGTACTCGATCCTGAAATTCGAGAGCGGCGTACACCGCGTGCAGCGTATCCCTGAGACGGAGAGCCAGGGGCGTGTACATACGTCGGCGGTCACGGTGGCTGTCCTGCCGGAGGCGGAGGATGTGGATATCGAGGTGCGCCGCGAAGACCTGCGTATCGATGTATACCGTTCTTCCGGTGCAGGCGGTCAGCATATCAATAAGACATCTTCGGCGATCCGACTGACGCATCTGCCTTCGGGCATGGTGGTCACTTGCCAGAATGAACGAAGCCAGCGTCAGAATAAGGAGAAGGCGCTGCAGATCCTGAAGTCTCGTCTCTATGACCAGGCGATGCGCGAGTCGCAGAGCAAGGAAGCCGCGGACCGCAAGAATCAGGTCGGCAGCGGCGATCGTTCGGAACGTATCCGGACGTACAATTTCCCGCAGGGGCGTGTGACGGATCACCGCATCAATATGAGCATTTATCAGCTCGATGATTTCATGAATGGAAACATGGACGCGATCCTTGACCGGCTGATGGAAGAGGATCTGGCGCGCCGCATGAAAGAAGGGGAAGCGAATGGCCGCTAATACGCTCTGGACGATCCAGCGCCTGCTCGCATGGACGACACAGTATTTCCAGCATCACGAGATCGAGTCGCCGCGTCTGGATGCGGAGCTCTTGCTGGCGAAGGTTCTTCACAAGCAGCGGATCTTCCTCTATACGGACTTCGAGGAAATCGTGAATCCGGAAGAGCTCGCACTTTTCAAGTCCTTCATCCAGAAGCGTGTGAAGGGGATTTCCACAGCGGCCATCATCGGTGAGAAAGAATTCATGGGGCTCACCTTCCATGTGAATGAAGATGTCCTGATTCCCCGTCCGGACACGGAGACATGGCTGGAAAAGGTCATCCAGTACCATAGAAATGACGGCGCGATCGAGGTCGCGGATCTCGGGACAGGGAGCGGGGCGATCCTCCTCTCCTTCCTGTATTATTGCAAGGAAGCGAAGGGGATCGGCATCGATATTTCTGAAAAAGCCATCGCTGTCGCAAAAGAAAATGGGAAAGAGCTTGCGATGGAGGAGCGCGCGGTGTGGACACTCGGGGACTATATCGATGCGCTGCCTGAGGGGGTGCTGTATGATGGCATCCTTTCAAATCCTCCCTACATTCCTCGCGAAGATATCGCCCATCTTCAGGAGGAAGTGAAGCATGAGCCGATGCTTGCGCTCGATGGGGGAGAGGATGGTCTCGTTTTCTACCGCCGCCTCGCTGAGAAGGCAGCCGCACATCTGAAGGAGGGCGGTTTCCTTGCTGTGGAATTCGGCATCCACCAGTGGGAAGAGATTCTTTCGCTTTTGAAGGAAACGGGCGAGTTTGAGGATTTCGAAGTCATCAAAGACTACGGCGATATCGAACGCGCGATCTATTGTAGAAAGAAGAAACAGCATGACTGAAAAAGTAGAAGTCAACGACATATATTATAAGGATAAAGTAAAGGAGCTCGGCCGCATCATTCGTGAGGGCGGCCTTGTAGCATTTCCTACAGAGACAGTCTATGGTCTTGGAGGAAATGCGCTCGATGCGGGCGCGGCGAAAAAGATCTATGCAGCGAAGGGCCGTCCCTCGGACAATCCGCTCATCGTCCACGTGGCAGATCCCTCCGAGGTGGAGAAGTACGCAGCTGAGGTCAGCCCGCTCGCCAGGCGGCTGATGGATACTTTCTGGCCGGGGCCTTTGACCATTGTTTTCCCGAAGAAAGACTGCATCCCGATGGAGACATCCGGGGGACTCTCCACCATCGCCATCCGCTGCCCGAAGAGCGAGGCGACTCGCGCCCTCATCCGCGCCGCCGGTGTCCCCATCGCCGGTCCCAGTGCGAATATTTCCACCCGCCCTAGCCCGACGACGGCGGACGATGTGCTGCATGATATGGATGGACGCATCGCCGCCGTCATCGACGGCGGTCCCTGCCAAATCGGCCTCGAGTCCACCGTGGTGGGCATCGAAGAAAATGAGATCGTCATCTACCGTCCCGGCGGCACGACGAAGGAAGCACTCTCTGTCATCGCACCGACGACGGTAGACAGCGCACTCGCCAAAGACGGCGCACATCCGAAGGCACCCGGTATGAAGTACCGCCACTACGCGCCTTCCGCGCCGCTCACCGTGTACACGGGAGAGGCGGATAAGGTGGCAGAGGAAATCCTCTCCTTTGCGGTGAAGAGTGATAAACGATATGGATTTTTCGTCAGCGAAGAAACGGCTGCTCTTCTCCCCATGGGACTTCCTGTTTTCGTCTGGGGACATCGGGAGGATAAAGAGAGCTTCGCGCACAACCTCTTCTCCGGCCTTCTCTATTTTAACCGCCATCCTGTCGATGCCATCATCGGCGAAGGCACGGATACCGCAGGCCTCGGCCTCGCGATCATGAACCGCCTCACCAAGGCGTCGGGGTATCATATTGTGGTGGAGAAGCGGTGAGAAGCCGCTACTACAACCTTGAACACTGAACTCTTTTCTAAAAGGAACAGCTCGCCAGTTGCCGAGCTGTTCCTTTTTACGCGGTGCTGTTGTATACTGAGAATGTACAGTAATCCTATTTTCCAAGGAGGGCAAAGAGAATGAAAATTGCTATGGCGAGTGATCACGGTGGGTTTGCGCTCAAGGCTTCTCTCATGAAGCATCTGGACGAAGAAAAAATCGAATACATTGACTGCGGGACGTACTCGGAAGAGTCCTGCGACTATCCGGACTTTGCAGAGAAAGCGTGCAAGCTGGTGCAGCAGGGCGAGGCGACGTATGCGATCCTTGTCTGCGGGACGGGCATCGGCATGTGCATTGCCGCGAACAAGATGAAGGGCATCCGTGCGGCGCTCTGCGGAGATACGTTCTCCGCGCATTTCACCCGCGCGCACAATGATGCGAATGTCATGACGCTGGGGGCGCGTGTCGTCGGACCGGGGCTTGCGGAATTCATCATGGATGAATTTTTAAAGACCCCATTCGAAGGTGGCCGTCACGCCAGAAGAATTGCAAAGATCGCTGCGATCGAAGAGGTGCAATAATGTTTGAAGACTTACAGGAACAGGCAGTGAAAGCCTTCCGGGAGCTTTTTGAAATTTCCCATTTCAAAAAAGGAAGCCTCATCGTCATCGGTGGTTCCTCGAGCGAGATCCGCGGCGGACACATCGGTAAGGACAGTTCCTATGAAGTCGGCACGGCTGTCGTGACGGCTCTGATGGAAGAGGCGGAGAAAGAGGGGCTCGCTCTGGCCTTCCAGTGCTGCGAGCATCTGAATCGGGCGCTTATCATGGAGCGCAGCGAAGCAGAGAAGCGCGGCTATGAGGAAGTGACGGTCGTCCCCTGGCTGCATGCCGGCGGCGCCTTCTCGACGAATGCTTTCTATCATTTCAAGGATCCGGTTGCCGTGATGGAGATTAAGGCTGACGGGGGACTCGATATCGGGCTTACGATGATCGGGATGCACTTGAAGCGCGTAGCTGTCCCTGTCCGTCTTGTGAATAACCATATCGGGGCGGCCCTCGTGGTAGCGGCCCGCACCCGCCCGCCGCTCATCGGCGGCGAGAGAGCGCACTATGTGAGGGAAAATGACAAGTGATTGGTGACTAGTGACTAGGGATTAGTGACTCTCTCGTATTGTCATTTCGAGCGGAGCGAGAAATCTTCCTTGCAGACCGATAAACGACGCATGTGCGAAAGCAGAAATACGTAGCACCAAGGCGTCG
>DLZS01000110.1:14141-19039 GCA_003447275.1 Dialister sp. | reverse complement strand
TTATTTCACATCGCCTTTTTTATTGCCCTTCGCCGGAAAACAGATGCGGTAAGCTCCGGAAGGCGCATCCCTTTTCATGACTCTCAGTTGCCCTCTACGAATCCCATTTTCTTCGCATTTTTGTGAAGCTCTGCAAATCCTGCACCGGTGTCTGCTTCTTCTGCGATGCTGACGCAGTTGTCCGCGATACGGCTCAGGTTGTAAAGAAGGTCGGAGAAGTATGGTGTCATATGGGCATGGCACTCGCCTGCTTTCACACGCTTCAGATGTGCCTTATTGCAGCGTCTCTCCGAGCGGCGCATCTGATCCGTGTCCCTGAATATATCGTTCACCATCTCTTTGGAGCCTGTTTTCACGGCTTCGACAGAGCGCGAGAGAAGCGACTGGGCAAGTGTGATGCACTTCACGATTTCTTCATTGGCTGCCGAGGAGAACACGCTGTTCTGCGCGACTACCTGCCGGCAGATCTCATCCATATCCCTGCATCGCTCCGCCATGCGTTGGATATTATTCGTGACGAAGAGAAGCCTCGCCGTTTCCTCCGACTGCTGCTCGGTCAGATAGCCGCCGGAAAGCAGCTTGGTGATGTACTCGGTGACTCGTCCTTGCAGCTGTTCCAGGATCATCAGATCCTCTTGAAAGGCCTCATAATCCTTGGCGGTTCGCTGGCTGTCAAGGACGAGCTTCAGCTGGTTCAGCGTCCGGTCAGCCAGTCCGACCAAGCGCTCAAGCTCCAAAGAGACAAGGTACATGGCAGCGGCCGGCTTATCGAGCAGATTGTTATCCAGATATTGCGGCTCATAGGCGGCTTTGAGGTTTTTGTCTTCCCCGCGGATGATGGCTTTGACGATCTTGACCATGACAGGGATGAATGGCAGCCAGGCCAGCGTACATAGGACATTGAATGTCGTGTGTGCATTGGCGATCTGACGGGAAATGATATCGATCTCACGGCCGCTCGGCGAGATGTACTGCACGAACTGTGCAAAGAGCGGAATGATGCACAGGCAGACCAGACTGCCGCTGATATTGAAAATGCTGTGCGCGATCGCGGTGCGCTGCGCATTTTTCGTCTGCCCGATCGATGCCAGAATGGCTGTGATCGTCGTACCGATGTTATCTCCCAGAAGGATCGGGATCGCACCGGTAAGGCCGATGACACTGCTGACGCCATCCGCTGCCGGCTGGGCCGCAAAATTCTGCAGCACGGCGATCGTAGCCGAGCTGCTCTGTACCACCAGCGTCATCACGCCGCCGAGGAGTACACCCAGGACCGGTGTCGAAGAGACTTCTGCCATCAGGTCGACAAAGACGCTGCTGCCTGCGAGCGGCTTCATCACATGTCCCATGATCTCGATCCCTTCAAAGAGCAGTCCGAAAGAGAAGATGACCATGCCGATATTCTTCAGCTTCTCTGTCTTGCCGACAAACTGCAGCATGAAGCCGATGAAAATGATGGGATAAATGTAGTCGCTGAGCTTGAATGCCAGGAGCTGTGCTGTCATCGTGGTCCCGATATTCGCACCGAAGATGACGGAGATCGCCTGCGGCAGTGTCATCAGTCCGGCACTGACGAAGCCGATCGCCATGACGGTGGTCGCCGAGCTGCTTTGCAGGACTGCCGTCACCAGCGCTCCGGCGAGCGCCCCCATGATCGGATTCTTTGTCAAAAAGCTGAGGATCTTTTTCATGCGCTCCCCGGCAGTTTTCTGCAGGGCATCACTCATCGTATTCATGCCGTACAGGAAAAGCGCCAGGCCGCCGATCAGGCCAAAGCAGATCTTTACTGTTTCATTCATTCCGTGCTCCTCCCAAGGAAACACGGACTCCATCGTCTTGCGCTGCAATCAGCGTTTCCTTACCTATATGAACCTTGGGAAACGCTGATTCAATCGCAGAGTCGAATTTCATATGGATTTTTATACATAGCTTCGTCATCATCCTCCTTAAATAGCTCGCTATTCGCGTCAGCTGATTCCTTGCTCTGTATAAAAATCCAAGAATGAAATCTGACAACGATTGAATCAGTGTTTCCCTTGATAGACATACGAACCCCTTGCAAAATGAGTCCTGTTTATAAATAAATTATATAAAAAAATCGGTAACCCATCTATCATCGTACAGTAAAGTTTGTAAATGGAATGTAAACAAGCAAAAAGCCATGAGAATCGCCGTTTCTCATGGCTTTTGCTTACTCTTTATTTTCACTCATTATCCCATAAAATCAAACCGTTTTGCCCTTCAAAAGCTCTTTCGCCATGTGTCTTGCCCGATCCATCGCGGGAAGGAGCGCCTCTTCCATCCCCGCCGCATAGAGCGTGATCCCCAGATAAAAAGCCATCTCATGGTAGGGTGTCCATTCGTTCTCTTCGGGAAATGCAAAGTCAGACGGGGAAAGCCGCTCCGCGGAAAGCTTCCCGCCATGCACGACAGCCAGAAAGCGCATCCCATCCTGCTTACAGATCGCCACGCCTTCGAAGCCGCAAGCCCTGATGGCAAGTGCCATACGTCCCATAGCGACCATGTCCATGGTCAGTGCAAGGATCGTAAGAGGCTTCACGGTTCTCTTTCGGATCTCCTCTGCGGCCCGGCAAAGAGCTGTCACTCCCTCCCCCTTCACGGAGCCCACAGGAAGGAAACAGATCCCTTTTCCCTCGGCAGCGGCCAAGGAAAGACGCCGGGTCAGCACATCGAGCGTGTCATTTTCATTATACTTCATGCCAGCCTCCGGGAAGCTCTCAAAATGGTATGCGGTGCAGCGCTTAAGGAAGCCTCTTCCGGGAGATCCCCAGTCAGCAGTTCCTCACCCGCGCCCTTCCATCTGTGCGATCCGGCGCTTTCGCTCCTCCAGATCTGTCTCACGAAGGCTCTGCACCGTGGTGCCGTAGATGAGTGCGACAGAGATGATATTCATGAGGAGCGAGGACCCGCCATAAGAAATGAAGGGCAGCGGGATGCCGGTGACCGGAAAGCAGCCGATGACCATCGCGATATTGACGATGCCCTGCACGGAGATCAGCATGGTGAGTCCGTAAACGAGAAGCGCCGCATAGGTCTCCTTCAGCTTTCTAGCCGCAGCGAATCCGGCAAGGAGAAAAATAAGGTAGAGAATGAGGACGAAAACAGAGCCTATGAAGCCAAATTCCTGACTGAAAACGGCATAGGCGAAGTCGGTGTACTGCTCGGGAAGGTAGAGAAATTTCGACATGCCTTCGCCGACGCTTTGCCCGAAAAGTCCGCCGGAGCCGACCGCGATGAGGCTTTGTACCGTCTGGTAGCCGCGGTTCGCCGCATAGGAGAAGGGATCCCAGAGTACGACCACACGGTCCATGCGATACGGTTCAGCAATGACGAGAAGGACAAAAGTGAATACAGCGACCCCCACGCCAAGGAAGATCTCAAAAATCGGCAGTCCTGCCAAGACGTAGAGAAGCAGCGGGAAGAGCAGAATCATCCCCGCTGTCCCCATGTCCGGCTGTTTCAGAACAAGAATCGCCATCACGAGCGGCCCATAGAGCGGCAGAAAGTATCCGATCATAGAGCGGAAGGTATTCTCCTTTTTCTTCCGATCCGCGAAATGGAAGACCGGACGAAAGAAGCGTTTGACAAGCGTGATCTTCTCTCCTTTCCGTATGCGCTTGGCCAGAAAGGATGCCGCCCAGATCAGGCCGGTCACTTTCGCGACTTCAGACGGCTGGAGAGAGAAGCCCGCGAGCATGATCCAACGCGTCGCGCCATTCGCCCGATGCCCGGCTACAACAACGAGGAGGAGCAGCACCAGGGTGAATCCGACCCACATGACAGCCCCACCGCGGATGAAGCCCTTCGGCAGCCAAGCCACGAGGCCGCCGATGGCCAGACTGAGCACCAAGACCCCGACATGCTTCAAAAAGTGGGTATACGGCCCATCGCCTGCCGCCATATTCATATAGTAGGTGGCATTATAGACATTCATCGCCCCGATGGCGATCAGTATGGCGGCCGCGATGAGCATCCATTTCAGACACTCGGGCACATACTTCGTATCCTTCAGGGACGTCTCGCTACGAGACGACATATGAGGTTCCCCTTTCTGGAAAACTTCTCTTCATATTCTGTCTCCACATCCCCGGGGACGGGAGCGGCATGAAGATCATAGGTCACGTCCGAAAGCTGCCAGCCCATGGCCTCAAATTCTTCGACGGAGAAATCAAAAAGGTCCTTGTTATCCGTCTTGAAGCGGATCTCCCCGCCCTCTTTTAAAATGACGGCGTAGCGTTTCAGAAAATCACGATAGGTGAGGCGGCGCTTGGCATGGCGCTTCTTCGGCCAGGGGTCGCTGAAGTTGAGGTAGATCACATCGACTTCGCCTTCGTCAAAAATATTCAGGATCTCGCTCACATCGCCTAAGATGAGACGGACATTGTCTACCGGCGGATCCTTCTCCGCGGTCTTCTGTGCGGCATAGTAGATGACGCCTTCCTGCACCTCCATGCCGATGTAGTTCACATCAGGATGGAGCGCGGCCATACCGGAAATGAACTGGCCTTTGCCGGTGCCGAATTCTACATGGAGCGGCTGCTCCGGACGGGGAAACTGTGTCTCCCACTTGCCTTTCATGTCGGTCGGTTCCTCCAGAAAGAGGATGGAGGTGTAATTTTTGATGGCTTCTTCGATCCATGGTTTACGTCTGAGACGCATGGTAGACTCCTTTCGGGGATAAAGTAAAGTGACTAGGGATTAGGGATTAGGAGTGACTGGTGACTGGAGATTAGACTAAAAGACTGGGAGACATTAGACATCTGACGTCTGGCATCTGACGTCTGGCATCTGACGTCTGACATCTCCAGCGGGCATCGCCCTATTTATATTCTGCGGCGTTTCATTATTTTTTGCGCCGCACCACCATTTCGCATTTC
>DLZS01000110.1:0-13932 GCA_003447275.1 Dialister sp. | reverse complement strand
GCGCCGCACCACCATTTCGCATTTCTCATTTCTAATTTCTCATTCAAGTGAAGCTTTCAAGCGGAATCAAAGGGCGAACCCTCAAAACCTATTTCTACTGCCCTGCTCCCGCATTCGGTACATCGGGGATCTCTTCTCCCGCGATCTTGACAGGCTGATACCGGCTCCAATCGAAAGACGGAGCGAAGAGGCGGCGGCGATGGATATCATTGTTCCAGCGCTCGTCCTCTGCTTCCTTGTTGCTTCCGAGCTGCTCGGTATCGTTTCTAACCATGACATTGCCGTACATGGTCATGAGCGTCGTCACATCTTTATCAAAGTCAGGGGAAAGGATGTCGGACTTTTCATCGTAGCGAGTCGCCGTAAGTCCCATGAGACCCATGAAGGTATCGTAGAGCATGTCATTGGTGAATGGCATATTTCTTCTTTCCCACATGGTCTTCAGGGTGCGCGGGTGGCTCCTCTGGTAGTCATCCGAGGTGTAGATCCAGAAGGGAATGTGTACCATCGTGTAGTCGAACTGGTCTGCATTGTGCCCCGGACGCTCAGTGACCTGCTCCCCATGGTCAGAGAAGTAGAGGACACTGTCCGCTTTCATGTAATTCACGGCTTCGTTCATGATGCTTTCGACCACGTAGTCATTGAAGAGGACGGAGTTGTCATACTCATCATTCATGACGTCAGCCGTCGATCGTTCCTTTCCCATGCTCTCCGGCCAGTGATAGAACTCGGACGGGTAGCGGTCCCAGTAGCTGACGTGGCTGCCCATGAGGTGGACGACGACGAGCTGGCGGCGGTTCTTCGGATCGACCTTCCGCAGATAGGGGATGAGGGCGGTATCGAAATCCTTCGTCACGACATCTGTGCCGACATACTGGTTGATCCAGTACTGATCATCACAGGCGCTTCCGATCGCACCGATCGGCGTATCCCAGACACCGTAGCGGGACTGGTTTGAAATCCATGTGGTATGGAAGCCGGCCTGCCTTGCCATGTCAATGATGGAGTAGGCATCGACCAGCTCCATATCATTGTACTGGTTCTTCTCCGTCAGGGCTTCGGTCAGGACCTGGACGGTCTGTGTATAGCAGGAATAAGCATGATTGAAGAAGGTATAGTGAGAGTCTGCGGCGGCCTCTGTCTGGAAAGGCGTGGTATTTCTGTGATAGCCATAGACGCCCATGTGATCGCGCGTCAGAGACTCGCCGATGATGAGGACGTAGACACCGTCCGGCGCCGCTTTGAGCTGCGCGGCAAGGACGCGATCCTTGATCGACATGTGGCGGCGCTTCTCCACCATCGTCTGGAAATCGGAGAAGCTGGAAAGCGTCTCGTAGGTCTCATAATACACATGCGCAAGTCGCGTCGCCCCGATGGACAGACAGCAGAGACCGACATTCACAAGGAAGAGCAGCGCCATCGCCCACCACGCCTTTCTGGATACGGGAAGGCGGCCATTGAAGGAGAAACGGCTGCTGTGGAAGATGAGCCACGCGAGGATGAGGATCGCAAGCGTCCCCAGGATAAGCTCGGCATACGGGATATTCACATCGATATACTCCTTCGTCTCGGCAAGATTCGTCTGCGCGAGCGCCAGCAGCATATTGATGGAGATCAGAGAATGCGTGATGAAGTAGTAGCCCACATACGTGAACTGGATGCCAACATAAAGGAGCATCAGGACGACGCACGCGATGCGCGCGATCATGCGCCATTTCCCCGGCAGGATCCATGCCGCAGAGAGGCAGGAGATGAACAGATAGAGCGGCGCAGAGAGCTCGCCTGACATATCCGACATGTCGAGCACCACATCCGTCTGCGTCGAAAGGTACGGCACGATGAGTGAGAGCAGCCACAAAAAGCCGATGGTGATCCACAGATGCACGGCTGCCCGCGTCAAGCGGTGCCGGATAAAATAGGCCGTCACAAAGCCGACCTGCAGGAAGAGCAGGAAGACCTTCACCTGCGAAGAAAGCTCAAATCCGCCCGGCGCACCGAAATACCAGGAAAGAAAAAAGGAAAAGCCAAAAGGCACCAGCGTCGCGATCGCCCACCAGATCTTCCAGTGGCCAGGACTATCTGTCTGCTTTATGTCTTTGGATGATTTTGTATCTGTCTGTTTCATTCTAATGACCCTTGTAAAATATTCATGAACAAGAAAATAACTACATTATTTTATCATATATATTGGTCTCTTTACTACACGTATTTCAAAAGAAAAAAACACTGCCGGTAAGGCAGCAGTGTTTCTTGCAAGTGCCGATCGCTATTCCCGTGCATAGAGCCGTACTTTTCTCAATCAGCAATGGTTCCTTTCCCGTTATAAGGGATCTTTTCCACCTTGACCGCTTCCAAATGATAGAAGGGCGCAGTGATGTCTTTGGAAATATGTCCCATTCCCTCACGAAGGATCCCATAGAGGCGGATCCATGTATCTCCATGAATATAGCCTGTGAAATCCTGTCGGGAATTGAATTCAAAATCCACATACCCGCCTGTGCAGTAAGGACAGGTCGGTCCATTGCGTCCGATGAAATAATGCCCATTGATCGTCAGAAAATACCCTTCGATCACCACGGTTTTGTCATGATAATTGTTAAAATGCATGTACCAGTCGTTGATCTGCGTCATATAGTGAGCATCGCCCACCACAATGTCCGGATGGTCATATGGAAACGTCTTCTCATCCTTTGCGATATCATACTTCATTTCAAAATAAGGGTAAATGATATTTCCCTGGCTGTCCTTCTCCATGCCTTTGGATAAGACCGACGGCTCCACGGGTACAGGCTGTACTTCCTGAGGTGCTTTGCCTTGCGCCGCCTGTACCGTTTTGTGCGTGAGTATCATATTGTCTGCTACCTGCTCTCTGCCGCAGCCTCCCAGTACGGGAAGCATGCCCAGCAGCAGATAGAAAGCCCATCGTTTCAAGCGCAGCGCCCTCTTTCTCTCCATTTTCGCAGACAGATAACCGCAAAAAGAACGATCAGATTCATCAAGACAATGCAGGGCCCGGTGGGAATGGACAATGCATACGAAAGGGTGATCCCCACCAGAAAACAGCCAAGTCCCACCAGCGTGGATGCCTCGATGGTGGTCAGATACCGATGGCAGATCTGCATCGCCGTGATGGCAGGAAATACGATCAGACTGGAGATCAAAAGCGCGCCCATCATACGCATGCCGAGCACGATCGTGACTGCCGTCATGAGTGCCAGGACCAGATGATAGAAATGGCTCCGCACCCCAGAAGCGCTGGCAAAGGATTCATCAAAAGTCACAGCAAATAAAGGATGATAAAAGAGAATGTACAGAAGAATGATGAGGCTTCCCGCAGCTAAAGTGAGCCAGACATCCGCGCTGCTCATTGCAAGGATGCTGCCAAACATGTAATTGCACACATCCGTATTCATTCCTCTGGTGAGAGAAATGACCAAAACCCCCACAGCCAAAGCACTGCTGCAAAGAAGTGCCGTCGCCGCGTCCCCTTTGATGCGCATGCTTTCCTTCAATTCCAAAAGAAGAAAAGCCGCTCCCATCGTGACGGGGATGGAAACCACCAGCGGGTCAAGGTAAAAGGCATAAGATACCGCCAATGCCGCAAAGCCCACATGCGACAAGCTGTCACCGATCATGGAGTACCTTTTGAGTACCAGACTGGTTCCTAAAAGCGAAGCGCAGATCGAAATCAGGACCCCCACCACCAGCGCACGCACCATAAATGGATACTGCAGCATTTCCAGAACAACAGACATCACAGGATCCCTCCTTGCCGTATGACTTCGGGATGCTCTTTGAGAAAATCTTCTGTCTCACCGAAAAACATCTGCTTCCCTTTCGCAAGATACAAAACCTGATGAACCTCATGAAACACACGGGGCAGATCGTGGGATACCATCATGATAGTCAGTCCCAACTCGTGAATGCATCGTTCCAGCATGTCATACATCTCTTCCGTGATGCGAGGATCCAGCCCGGTCACCGGTTCATCCAGTACCAGCACCTGACTGCCCGCCGCCAGTGCCCGCGCCAGAAGCACTCTCTGCTGCTGTCCGCCCGACAATTCGCGGAATGCATGATTCTTCAAAGAGGAAAGGGATAGAAACTGCAGCATATGCTCTGCGTATTCCCGATCTACTTTTCTGTATCGATAAGGAAAGGAAAGCTGACTCAGCCTGCCGGACAATACGACCTCCCACACACTGGCCGGAAAATCCTTTTTCATGGTCTGCTGCTGCGGCAGGTAGCCCATCCCCTTCTGCGCGTCCGGCAAATGGAGACGGATCTCACCTGCCGCCTGTTTTTTGAGCCCCAGGATCCCTTTGATGAGAGTGCTTTTACCGGAGCCATTTTCACCGATGATGCCCAGATAGCTCCCTTTTTCTAAAGAAAAATTCACATGCGACAGCACCGGTCTTCCTTCATATGCAAAAGAAAGATCCCGACAATCCAATACATTCATTTAATTCAATGCCTCCTTCAAGGTCTTGACATTCCGCTTCATCAGATCCACATAGGTGACGCCGGCATCAAAATCCTTCTGCGTGACGTTATGAATGGAATTGAGCTGTCTCTCTTTGGCTCCTGTCGCCTCTGCAATGGAGCGGCTCATCTGCTGATTGGACAATTCGATATGGAAGATCACGGGAATCTGATCCGCCTTGACCTTATCGATCAAAAAGGCAATGGTCTTCGGATCGGCTTCCGTATCCTTGGCGCATCCCGGGAAAGCCGCATAATATGTCAAACCGTACTCCTTCACAAAGTACAGGAAGGGGAAGCGATCTCCCACGATGATCTCTTTTCTATCTGCATGATCGATCACATCACGAAAGCTCTGATCCAGACCGGTGAGCTCTTTCGTATACACCTCTGTATTCTTCTGATACTCTTCCGCATGCGCACCATCCAACTTGGAAATAGAAGCATTTAATTTTTTGACAATTTCAATGGCATTGGCAGGCGCTGTCCATACATGCTCATCCATTTCCGGGCCCTCCTCTTTCTCTGCACTCTCTTCTGCTTCCTCTTCGGGCTGCATGCCTTCCGGATGTTCTTCTTCAGACAGCTTCACGGCATCCATCATCCGAAATACGCTCCCGGGCTTCTTGCCGGTCGCATCCAGTATCTTCCCTACCCATTCATCAGAGTCACCGCACGTATAAATGAGAAGGTCACTGTCAGCCACCGCTTTCAGGTCCTTCGGCGAGGGAGAAAAGCTATGGACATCCGTACCGGGTTTCACCAGCATGGTGACTTCGCCATGATCCTTTACGATATGCCTTGCAAAATCATAACCGGGAAAATTGGTGCAAACGATCTGAAGCTTCTTTTCTGGCGGCGCAGAAGCCGCTGACTTCTGAGCCGGCGTGCAGCCTGTCAATGCAACACCGCCTATCAGGCAAGCGGCAAGCGTCGCTATGAAAAGACCTATTTTTTTCATTTTCATAGTAAGAACTCCTTTACGGTTGAAAGCAGGGATGACATGTGACCGGAGAGGAAAAGGTTTCTTCCTCGCATTGCCTGTGACAGGCAATGCGCTCCGCCATGATCTGGCAGCATACTGCATCCGCAAAACCAATAGCAGCCCCTCCTGCCGCCCCTCTTTCGAAAGCAGAAACTATTGTGAAGATTTGCGACGCTTTCGCAAATCTGAACCTCATTATAATCGCTTCCCGCCTTTCCGTCAACAGATTTGCGAAATTTTCTCAAATTTAAAAGGACCCGAACGGGTCCTTCTTTGTGTAAGAAACAAATTATTTTTCCCGGCATTTTTTGCATAAGCCGTAAATGGTGGTCTGCCCCAAATTCATCTGAAACTCATCATTGCCCGCCAAGGCCTGCGCGAGAGCAAGCGCGGTCGCATGGTCTACATGGGTCGTCTGACCGCACGAAAGACAGGTCATATGAAGCTCATCCCGGCAGGCATCCGCCCCGACGAACCTATACAATGTTTCTTGTCCATCACTGGCCGCCGATTTCAAGATCAGCCCGGCCTCTGCCAAAGAAGCCAGATTGCGATACACCGCACTGAGACTGATCGCAGACGCTTCTGAGCGATTCAGCAGAGCCTGTATGTCTCTGGCGGAAAAGGAAGCATCCGGATGATCGTTGAAGAATTGAAAAAGACGCTTGCGCTGTGCTGTCATGTACATACCAATCACCTCATTTGTCCTTCATCTTATAGCAGAGAGGGGAAAAAAGCAAATGCAGGCAGAATACCACCTGCCAAAGCCATATTTCGCAAGCGCCTCGCCTGTGATATGATTGTCTCCATGAAGCAGCAGCCTGCGTGAAAGGCGGCAGGCTATTCATTATACAAAGAGGATCCTATGACCGGAATCAATCTTACGCAAGGGCCTTTGCTCCCCCAGATGATGGCTTTCGCCATCCCTTACCTTCTCGCCTGTTTTCTGCAGACGTTCTACGGCATGGCCGACCTCTTCATCACAGGTCTCTTCAATGGCGCCGCACCGATTACGGCCGTCTCCATCGGAAGCCAGCTGATGCACATGCTGACCGTCATTATCGTCGGGCTCGCCATGGGGACGACCGTCTCCATCAGCCGCGCGGTGGGCGGCAAAGATCTGAAGGAAGCCTCCTGCTGCATCGGAAGCTCGGTGCTGCTCTTTGCCTTCTTCAGCCTCGTTAGCACCGTGCTCCTTCTCCTTTCGATCGATCTTATCCTCTCTTGGCTGAAGACCCCGGCGGAAGCATGGGAGGATACAAGGGCGTACCTTCTCATCTGCTTTGCAGGCATCCCCTTCATCGTCGCCTATAATGTCCTTGCCAGCATCTTCCGCGGGCTTGGCGATACAAGGACACCGATGTACTTTATCGCTCTCGCCGGTCTCTTCAATCTCCTGCTTGACTATATCTTCATCGGCCCCATGGCGATGGGGGCCGCCGGAGCAGCCGCAGCCACCATTCTTTCCGAGGCCGTCTCCGTCCTCCTCTGCCTCTTGTACCTCGCCCGCGCCGACCTTGGCCTTGCCTTCCCGAAGAAGTCCTTCTCCTTCGATGCCCTCCGCATGAAGACGCTCCTTGCCATAGGTCTTCCCATCTCCTGTCAGGACGGGCTCATCCAGATCTCCTTTCTCATCATCACCGCCATCGCAAACAGCCGCGGCGTCGAAGTCGCCGCCGCAGTCGGCATCGTGGAGAAGATCATCAGCTTCCTCTTCCTTGTCCCCTCTGCCATGCTCTCGACCGTCGCCGCCTTCGCCGCACAGAATCGAGGCGCCGGAAACGATGATCGCGGGCGGCAGGCGCTCCGCTATGGCATCCGTGTATGCATCATCTTCGGCCTTTTTACGACCCTGATCGTCCACTTTTGCGCCGAGTGGGTCATCTCACTCTTCGTCAGCCATGAGCCGGAAGTCGTGCGCCTTGGCGGTGAATACTTCCGTACCTATGTCATCGACTGCATCTTTGCCGGTATCCACTTCTGCTTCTCGGGATATTTCTCTGCCTATGGGAAATCGATCTACTCCTTCCTGCACAATATGATCTCGATCGTCACCGTCCGCGTCCCCGGCACCTACCTCGCCATCCTCCTCTTCCCCGAGACACTGTCTCCGATGGGCCTTGCTGCCCCGATGGGCTCCCTTCTCTCCGCCATCATATGCATGGGGCTCTATCATTGGAAATTCAAAAGATCCGCCGACCGGAGATCGGATTAGAGAGCGGGAGACCTCTTTTCTCGGAGAGCAGCCTTTCCCTCAAGATCCCGCGTGACCTTAAGTCCGGCAAGCAAAAAAGCACCGACACTTGCCGGTGCTTTTTGCTTGCCATTTCTTAGGGAAACGCTGATTAAATCACAGAATTCGATTTCACATGTATTTTCATGCAATGCTTCGTCATACTCCTCCTTAAATAGCTCGCTATTCGCGTCGGAGTATTCCTTGCATTGCATGAAAATATAAGAGTAAAATCGAATAACTATTTAATCAGTGTTTCCCTAGTTTGTCAGACTGCGGAGCGGAGCGGGGATCTTGCCGCCTCTTGCTACGAATTCATCGGCCTTGAACTTGCTGATCCCCATGACAGGTGCATAGCCCATGAGGCCGCCGAACTGAACCATGTCGCCCGGCTTCTTGCCCGGTACCGGGATGAGGCGGGTGGCGGTGGTCTTGTTATTGATCATACCGATCGCTGCTTCATCGGCAAGGATCGCAGAGAGGGTGGATGCGCTGGTATCACCCGGGACGGCGATCATATCAAGGCCGACAGAGCAGACGCAGGTCATGGCTTCCAGCTTCTCCAGGCAGAGGCTGCCTCTCTGAACGGCTTCGATCATTCCGAGGTCTTCACTGACCGGGATGAAAGCGCCGGAAAGTCCGCCGACACTCGAAGAGGCCATGAGGCCGCCCTTCTTGACAGCATCATTGAGGAGCGCGAGAGCCGCCGTGGTGCCAGGACCGCCGCAGCTCTCAAGGCCCATTTCTTCGAGGACTGCTGCGACACTGTCACCGACAGCCGAGGTCGGAGCCAGCGAAAGGTCGATGATGCCGAAAGGCGCATGGAGACGCTCTGTCGCTGCTTCTGCGACGAGCTGGCCAAGACGCGTGATCATGAATGCCGTATTCTTGATCGTTTTGGCCACGACTTCGAAGGGGGCGCCCTTCACATCCTCGAGCGCACGCTTCACGACGCCCGGGCCGGAGACGCCGACATGGATCGCGGTATCTCCCTGCGTCACACCGTGAAAAGCTCCGGCCATGAAGGGATTATCTTCGACCGCATTGCAGAATTCGACGAGCTTCGTGCATCCATAGGCGTCCTGGTCCTTCGTGAGCTCTGCCGTTTCCTTCACGACCTCGCCCATGCGCTTCACCGCATCCATATTGATGCCAGCCTTGGTCGAACCGATAGCGACCGAGCTGCAGATGCTCTTCGTGGCAGCGAGTGCCTCCGGAATGGAGTCGATGAGCTTCTTGTCCGAAGCACTCATGCCGCGATCGACGAGTGCGGAGAAGCCGCCTAGGATGTCGACGCCGACAGTGTCAGCTGCGCGCTGCAGTGTCTCTGCGATCGGCACATAGCTGGCCGTCGTAAGCCCGCCCGCCACCAAAGAGATCGGCGTCACCGAGATGCGGCGGTTGATGATCGGCACACCGTATTCTCTGGAAATGTCATGGGTGACCTCGGTGAGATGCTCTGCCTTCCGGCAGATGGTATCGTAGATCTTGTCGCAAAGGGTCTTCTCATCATCGGATACGCAGGAAAGGAGAGAGATCCCCATGGTAACGGTACGCACATCGAGCTTGTTTTGGTCAAACATGCGCTCCGTTGCCAGAATGTCTTCTATATCAAGCATGGTGTCTCCTTTCAGATGCGGTGCATAGCATAGAAAATGTCAGCGAGCTGGACACGGATCTCTACCCCCAGCGCTTCGCCCTGTTTCCCCATATGATCCTGGATCTCCTTCAGGGAATATGCGGCGTTCTCCATGTCGCACATCAGGATCATATCGAAGATCCCGTCCACGATGGTCTGGGAAATATCAAGAATATTCACGTTCTCTTCCGCCAGCTGTTTTGCTACACCGGCGACGATGCCGACACGGTCAGCACCAATAACAGTCACAACAATTTTCTTCATCAGGTTTCATCCTTTCCTTCTTTGCTTGCAACAGCTGCCCACGTGGCATTGCCTTTATTATAGCATAAAATGAAGGGGAGGGTGGCCGCCCCATGGCCCCCCGGAAAGGCCTCCCCCCATGAGAAATGGCGACGGATCTTCCATTTTCCTTCCATCCGCCACCTCCTCCCCTATATCGACATCTATCCATACCATTGCCTTATGGTGTATAATATGATTTATATTATAGTTATTTTATCATGATATTGGAATCATTCCCGAATAAGGAGAACACCCATGGGGACACTGAAATATATTTCCTGGAACGTCAATGGTCTCAGAGCCTGCATGAAGAAGGGCTTCATGGACGCTTTCACAGCACTCGATGCAGACTGCGTGTGCCTGCAGGAGACGAAGCTGCAGCCGCACCAGATCGAGATGGTGCTTCCCGGCTACCACCAGTACTGGAACAGTGCCGTGAAGAAGGGCTACAGTGGTACTGCACTCTTCACGAAGCGGGAACCGCTTTCCGTCACCTATGGCCTTGGCATCGAGGAGCATGATCAGGAGGGGCGTATCATTACCGCCGACTTCGGCAGTCACTATCTCATCGTTTGCTACACGCCGAACAGCCAGCGCGGCCTCACGCGTCTTTCCTACCGCATGACATGGGAGGATGCGATGGCAGACTATATGACAAGACTTTCAAAGGAAAAGCCGGTCATCCTCTGCGGCGACCTCAATGTCGCCCATGAAGACATCGACCTTGCCAATCCCGCTTCGAACCATAAGAATGCAGGCTTCACAGATGAAGAGCGCGGAAAAATGAATGCCCTTTTGGAGAAAGGCTTCACCGATTCCTTCCGTTTCCTCCATCCGGATGAAAAGGGAGCCTACTCGTGGTGGAGCTACTTTGCAAAATCCCGCGAGCGGAACATAGGATGGAGGATCGACTACTTCATCGTCTCCGATGCCCTCCGTCCGGCCATCCAAAGCGCCTCTATCCACCCGGAGATCCACGGCAGTGACCACTGTCCCGTAGAGCTCGTATTTGAGGATGAGTGACTAGGGATTAGGTATCAGGGATTAGACTAAAAGACTGGGAGACTGGGAAATAGACGTCAGATGTCTGATGTCTAAAGTCTAACGTCTAACGTCTAAAGCGGGCATCGCTCTATTTATACTCCGCGGCGCTTCCATATTATTATGCGCCGCACCACCATTTCTCATTTCTCATTTCTCATTTCTAATTCAAGCGAGGCTTTCATTCGTAGCCAAGATTGCCCCCGCAGTCTCCCCTTCCCCATCGAGGCTTGTATGGAAAAGACCATCAAAGACGCCCTTCTTTTCGAGAAGACGAAGAACGGGCTGACGCAGCAGATGATGATACAGATCCTTCTCTTCATCTGCGTCCCTGTCTTCTCCGCACTGGTGCTGCTGCTTTTCTCTGCGACCTACTTTGCCGCGAATGACCCGCATCACTCGGTCGAAGTCTACGGTGCCTTTGCTGTGATCATGCTCCTCATCATCGCGCTCTCCGCCCGGATGAATTACCATTTCTACAACATGACCAGAAACAAGATGCTGATCCCGCTCCAGCAGCTGTCGATGGCTGCACGGGCGATCCAGCATGGCAATTTCAATGTCATCGTCGATCACTACAGCGATGACGAGCTCGGGCAGATGTGCGACACCTTCCGCACGATGCAGACCAATCTTAAAAGCAGTATCGCCGAGCGCGCGCATGCGAATACGAGCCGCAAGATCCTTTTCTCCGGCATCGCACATGACCTTCGGACCCCGCTCACAGCCATCATGGGCTACACCGAAGCTCTGCAGCTCGGACTCGGGCGGACGAAGGAAAAGCAGATGCAGTACCTGAACTCGATCGCCTCCTGCGCAGATGACCTCTCGCGCCTCATCGAAGAGCTCTCGCTTTACAACAAGCTCTCCACGAGCCGCATCATCTGTCATCCGCAGCCCCTCCCTTTCAGCAAGGTCATCCGCAGCTTCATCGCAGAAGACCAGGACTACCTCGACTCCCGAAAGGTGCATGTGACCTATGACATGGATGACTCGCTCATCGCAATGGTGGATGAAAAAGAATTTCAAAGAATTATTTTCAATTTACTAACAAATACGATAAAATATAGAGATAAGGATATTTCCGAAGTACGTATATCCCTCCATGTCAAGGGGAAATACGCCGAATTCATGTATACCGATGATGGACCGGGCGTCCCGAAGGAGAAGCTGCCTCACATTTTCGAAGCCTTCTACCGCACGGACGAAGCCCGCAGCAAGACCAGCAACGGCAGCGGTCTGGGACTTGCCATCGTGGCTGAGATCATCACCGCACACAAAGGCCGCTACTCGGCGGTCAACAACAATGGCTTGCAATTAATTTTTGAGATCCCGCTGGCAGAAGGGAGTAACACACAATGATCAAAGTACTGGTTGTAGAAGATGAACCGAAAATCGCTGATATGGAGCGTGACTTTCTCGAAGGCTCCGGGTATCAGCCCTATGTCGCTTCCGATGGCAAAGAAGCCTTGAAAATCATGGATGAGGTCGAGATCGACGCCATCATCCTGGACGTCATGCTGCCGGGAGAAGACGGATTCTCTCTGTGCCGCAAAATGAGAGAACGCACGAATGCGCCCATCATTTTCGCCACCGCCCGCACCGAAGACGCTGACATCGTCCGTGGTCTCGGTCTCGGCGCGGATGACTACATCGTGAAACCGTTCCGCGGCACCGTGCTCATGGCGCACCTGCGCGCGCAGCTCGCCACCCACAAACGCCTCACCCAGACGGATACCATCCATCCGCAGGCAGAACAGGGCCTCTATGTCGGCGACCTCAATATCCGTCCGAAAGCCCGTCAGGTCTTCCTGAAGGGCAAGGAGGTACCGCTCACCGGCAAAGAATTCGACCTGCTCTTCTTCCTCGTGCAGCATCCGAATGAAGTCTTTTCCAAAGAGCAGCTCTTTGAAAAGATCTGGAGCTTCGATCCCATCGGTGAACCCGCAACGGTCACCGTCCATATCAACCGTCTGCGTGACAAACTGAAAAATGCCGCCGGTCATCCCTATGAACGCATCGAGACCGTCTGGGGCTCCGGCTACCGTTTTCATCTGGACTGAGGATCGTTTTGGTTGCTTGGTTATTTGAAATCAAAAAAGCTCGTTGAACATTTTCGTTCAACGAGCTTTTTTGGTGGGCTGGGTAGCGGGTGCAAAGGGTTCAACAGGTTCAACGGGTTCAGCGGGGAAGGTAGCGGCTTCGCCGCAAATATATATGGGGCAATGCCCGAAGGCGGTATTTAAGGGATCCCTAATCCCTAGTGACTAATCCCTAGCGACCAGTCACTAGTCACTAGCTACCAGCTCCTCTATGACCTTCGCGACGCCGTCCTCTTCATTCGAAGCGCAGATGTGACCGGCCGCTTCTTTCGCGACCCCATCCGCATTGGCGACGGCGTAGGATACGCCTGCGTAGCGCAGCATCGGCACATCATTTTCAGTATTGCCGAAGGCCATGATCTCCTCAGGCCGGATGCCTCTCCTCTCGGCCAGAAAGGAGAGAGCCGATGCTTTATTGATGCCCTTTTTATGCACATCGACGAAATCATCCCCCGGATAGACGACGGTGATCTCCTCTCCGAAACGGCTCTCCAGAAAGGCACGGATGCGGCCTCGCTCCTCCTCGGAAGGATCCGCAAAGACCACACGCGTCACCGTCATCGGCGGATGATAGAAGGCCTCCCCCAGGTACTGCGGCTTCTGCGTGCGATACTTCTGGTACTTCGCCTCGCTGCCGTTCGGTCTCTCCATATAAATATGATTGTCCCAGAAGGCCGTCGCCTCCCAGCCCCTCTCTCTCGCGGCAAGCATCACGCGGCTCGCCAGATCGGCCGAGAGCCCGTCCTGCAGGATCGGCTCGCCCGTCTCGCTCCACATGATCCATGCACCCGTGTAACAAATGACAGGGACATTGCCCAAGCGGAGCAGCGAAACCTTCGATCTCGCCGAATCCCACATACGTCCGGTGGCGACGACGATCTCATAGCCTTTTTGGATCGCCTTTTGGATCACCTCACGCGAATAGGCGGAAATCGTCATATCATCATGCAAGAGCGTGCCATCAAGATCGATGGCGATCATACGAATCGACATAGAAAGTCTCCTTTTTATGGTGCAGGGTTAGCCTTGGGGCGTGTCGTCCCTTGATTACGCTGGAAAGCCTCGTTTGAATGAGAAATTAGAAATGAGAAATGCGTAATGGTGGTGCGGCGCCAGATCCTTCGACTCAGTTCTCACTGCTGTGCCTTTACATGATCGAACATCC
>DLZS01000094.1:0-3658 GCA_003447275.1 Dialister sp. | reverse complement strand
GAGGCTGTGAAGAAATGAGGATTCATTTCTTCACAGCCCCTTTTGCATTTCATTCTTAGAACCTTAGAATACTTCTTTGATGACGATGGTCTGCTCACGGCTCGGGCCGACAGATACGATGCCGATCGGTACACCAATGAGCTTGGAGATGCCTTCGAGGTATTCCTTGCAGAGAGCCGGAAGCTCATCATAGCTTCTGATATCGGAGATCTTCTGCTTCCAGCCTTTGAAGGTCTTATAGACCGGGGTGATCTTTTCAAGGAATTTCAGGTCAGCCGGATATTCTTCGATTTCCTTTCCTTCATATTCGTAGCCCGTGCAGACCTTGATCTCTTCCATATCATCCAGAATATCCAGACGGGTGATCGCGAGGTAATCGAAAGAGTTCAGCTCTGCCGCATAACGGACAGCGCGGGTATCGAGCCAGCCGATACGGCGCGGACGGCCGGTGACAGTGCCGAATTCATGCGCGGTATTTCTGAGATAGTCGCCTGTCTCATCGAGCAGCTCCGTCGGGAACGGGCCCTGACCAACGCGGGTGCTGTACGCCTTCACGACGCCGAAGATATTCTGCATGTTGTGCGGTCCGATGCCCGCGCCGATGCAAGCACCGCCTGCCGTCGGGTGGGAAGAGGTGACGAATGGGTAAGTCCCGTTATCGCAGTCAAGCATGGATGCCTGCGCGCCTTCGAAGAGGACATTCTTGCCTTCCTTCACCAGCTTCTGCACCGTGTAGTTCGTATCCTTGACATAAGGGCGGAGCTTTTCCGCATAGGCAAGGTAGTCAGCAAGCATCTGCTCATAGTCGAAGCCTTCCACGCCGTAGAGCTTTTCGAGAAGCATATTCTTCTGATCGACATTATATTTCAGCTTTTCTGCAAACGTTTCCTTATCCATCAGGTCACAAATGCGGATGCCGATGCGGTTGATCTTGTCGGCATAGCACGGTCCGATGCCATTCTTCGTGGTGCCGATCTTGCGGCTGCCTTTTCTGGACTCCTCCGCTTCATCGAGACGGATATGGTATGGGAAGACCACCTGCGCACGAGTGGAGATCTGCAGGTGCTTCGCATCAATCCCCTGCTTTTCCAGATTTTCCATTTCCTCCAAAAGGCTCTTCGGATCGACGACGACACCGGTGCCTACGATGCAGATGGTACCGGGATACATGATGCCGCTCGGCATGAGACGCAGTGGATACGCTTTGCCCCCGGTCACGACCGTGTGACCCGCATTATTTCCGCCCTGGGAACGGACGACTACATCTGCTTTCGCCGCAAGATAGTCTACGATCTTGCCTTTACCTTCATCGCCCCACTGGGCACCAATTACCATTGCTGTTGCCATGATTCATTCTTCCTTCCTGTGACGGAATTTTTTCCTCAGACAGATGAGAGAGGAAATCAAAATCTGTACGTTTTACATTTTTCGCACAATTACATTTTTATTATATCATATAGGGGAAGAAATGAGGAATGAGGAATTAGAGTGGCTGGTGACTGGTGGCTAGTGGCTGGTGACTGGTGACTGGTGACTGGTGACTAGGGATGAGTGGCTAGGGATTAGGAGACATCAGCCGTCAGACCCTCATATCGTCATTTCGAGCGCCAGCGAGAAATCTTTGTCATTCGCGTTCTGGCGGTCAACATTTGGAAATTCCAAACAGGAAACCTGCTGTCCACTTCCCTTCGGGCATCGCCATTATTTTACTCCGCGGCGCTTCTATATTTTATGCGCCGCACCACCATTTCGCATTTCTCATTTCTAATTCCTCATTCGAGCCGAGCCGAGCCTTCATCCACCATCAAGAAGCACGCCCCACGGGCGTGCCGCATCCCACCTTGAACCCATCATGCGTTATCTGTTACAATAGATAAGATAAATTCATAATAAAAATGTTGCCGAAGAAGGCTCCCTCCGGTTTGACGTTTTGAAAAACGCCTATGCGCATCACGCCTTGCACCCGACGGAAAACGTCGCTTGTCAGGCTGTGTTTGCCAGAACAAATGGGGCATGCGCCCTCGATTTATGCGCCGTACCACCATTTCTCCTTCGGGCAGAGCTTTCATTCGCCATCAAAGGGCTGCACAGCCCAAGGGCTAACCATAGCCACCATTCCCCGTGACTAGTCACCAGCCACTAGCCACCAGTCACATTTCACACACAGAAAGGTCCCCCCCTATGTTCCTACATGAAATCATGAAAGGCGCCGATCCATCCCATCTGGCCTTCACCGGCGATATCGACGTCACCTACGGCGCACTCGAAGACGCCATTCACCGCTACCGGAATGCCATTTACGCACTGGGCGTCCGCGAAGGCGAACGCGTCAGCCTCTACTCCGCGAACCGCGCCGAATTCGTCTACGCCTTCATGGCCGTCGTGAGCCTCGGCGCGATCATCGTCCCCGTGAACAACTCCCTCGTAGACCGCGAAGTCGACTACATACTGAAAGACTCCGGGAGCACCCTCCTCATCACAGACACCCCCATGGACGTCTCCGTCCCCGCCATCTCCATCGAAGACCTGGACAAGAAATCAAATGAACCGCTCCCCGAAGCCCCTGATTTCCCGAAAACCCTCACCGAAGACAACGTATGCGCCCTGATCTACACCTCCGGCACCACCGGCAGCCCCAAAGGCGCCATGCTGACCCACAAAAACCTCGTCAGAAACGTAGAACAATTCACCGCACGCATCATCTTCAAACCGGAAGACAAAGTCCTCTGCGTCCTGCCGATGTTCCACTGCTACGGCATGACCACCATCGTCCACGGCAGCCTCTACGCCCACTCGACCATCGTCATCCTGCGCTCGCGCACGCCATCGGAAATCATCAATACCATCGTGAAATACGACGTCACCATCGCCATCATGGTCCCCCCGATGTACAACCTCCTCGCGCGCAAAGGCGACCCCTCCCTCATGAAGACCGTCCACACCTTCATCTCCGGCGGCGCCTCCATCCCGCAGCCCGTCGCGCAGGCCTTCTTCATGCGCTACAAGCACCCCGTGCAGGAAGGCTACGGCCTCACAGAAGCCTCCCCCGTCGTCTGCGTCCTCCCGACCGCCAAGCCCAAGTACCTGACCAGCGGCCCCACCATCCCCGGCGTCGAAGCCATGATCTCCGTCGAAATGAACGGCCCCTACGTCCCCGGCACCGTCGGCGAGCTCCTCGTCCGCGGCGACAACGTCATGAAAGGCTACTGGAACAAGCCCGAAGAAACCAAGAAAGTCCTCACCGAAGACGGCTGGCTCCACACCGGCGACCTCGCCTACATGGACGAAGACCGCTACATCTACATCGTCGACCGCCTGAAAGACCTCATCATCGTGAACGGCGAAAACATCTACCCCGGCGAAGTCGAAGACTGCATCTACGAAGTCGAAGGCGTCGGAGAATGTGCCGTCGTCGGCCAGCCCGATGCCCTCCGCGGCCAAGTCGTCTGGGCCTACGTCGTCATGAAAGAAGGCTACACCTTCGACGAAAACAAAATCCGCAAATACATGATGAAAAATATCGCCAGCTACAAGATCCCGAAACGCTTCATCCCCATGGACGCACTTCCGAAAAATGCCACCGGCAAGATCCTGAAACGCGCCCTCCGCGACAGCTAAAAAGACACCTCCGCTTTTGATATGATCCCCCTAAAGCAGA
>DLZS01000100.1:0-5555 GCA_003447275.1 Dialister sp. | reverse complement strand
GAAGCAAGACGTTACGTAGCTAACGGTTTCCTTAACTTAATAGCATTACCTAGTTACCCAGTCCCCTCATCACTTTTCTTCCCAGAACGGATTCACGAGGCGGATGATCCATTTCTCACCGCCGGTGAATTTGCTGTTGTACTTCCTTGCGGTATCCTCGTAGCGCTTCCTGAGCTCTGCTACCGCTTCCTCAAGAGTGCGGATGGTCTTCACCGCGGTATCCGAGCGCATGTCATCGCCGCAAACCGGACAGAGCGGCGGCTTTACGAAGTCCGCATTCACACGCGAATGGCAGTGCGGGCAGGTGATGAAGTCCCCCGCGAACTTTTTCTCATTCTGTGTCTCCTTATAAGCGGCGAGACGCTCTTCCTTTTCTTTGAGACGTTTGGCAAGAGCGATCATCTTGGGCGAAGGCTCGATACCGATCTTGTACTTCACCGCATACGAAGTCGGGACAGTCTCTAAATACTCCAGTGCCTGGTTCTTCGTATTAAAGATCTTTTCCTTGAAGAAAAGCCCCTTGAAGACTTTATTCGCCTCGCGCTTCATGAAGCCTTCGGCCACGAGCGCCTCCTTCATCGTGTCCTTGATATCCTGCGAGGGATGGGTGATGTCGAATTCCCAGACCTTTTCCCGCCAGCTGCCCTTTCCGGACGCGGCATTCTCCGGCTCACTCATTTCCTTCTCTTCCCTTTTTTTCGCGGCTGCTTTTGGCTTGGGCGCTGCCTTCGGGGAAGCGGCCGACGCTTTCGGTGAAGCCTTCTTCACGCGAGCCGGCTTCTTCTCTTGTGCCATTCCTTCGCCAAAGAGTGACGCTTCTTCCGAGATAGCCGCCTTCTTTGTACGCACTCTTTGCTTCTTCCCCGCCGGCTTTTCCATCATGAATGCAAAAATATCTGTCTGTTCATAATTGGGATCTTCCATCTGAGATCCTCCTTTATCATGGGTCTTCGTAGTAAAAAAATTTTCTCTATCATATCACAGGGGACGGGGTATGACTAGGGCGGCTTCCACAGGTATACGTTCGAGCGCAAGCCCCATTTTTGCATATTTGTGTATACCCTATTCCCAGACAGAAAAAGGAGTGATATAATTCACTATATAAACAAAGTATAAATCGAAATTTTCAAACTTTATATTTACCGTTTAGGAATTATCAAAAGCTTATAATAAAGGCCCCTAAAATATATTTTGTATTCCTATTTCAAAGCTGCATGTATATTTAAAAACAATGATTTACCCACCCCTAAATTTTACCTTTTACTGGGTGGGCGGCGTACCGTAAAGCCGAAAGAAACGGATTTCCGCTTCCCATCGGAAACACTGACTCTTTCGAAAACATGCACCATGAATTTGTTTTCTGAAATCAGTATTTCCTACAAAGCCTCTTCGATGCACGTGCGGAGGCTCTTCCAGAAAGGTTCGATGATTCATGCTCCAAATGTCTTATTGTCTCCGCTCTCTCGGTGACATAGAAAGCTGCATCCGTCTCTTTGCAGCCTCCTATGTCCCGGGAAAGCAGTCGATCCTGCTCTCCATATATACGCACTGGAATACGCCGGAAGCGATCCACGAGATGACCCGGCTCTTTTGTGCTGCCTTCCCTGAGGCGGAGATCGCCGGCATGACGACCGCCGGCGGCATCGATAATGGCCGCATGCGCCTCCGTCAGACTGTCGTCACCATCCAGTTTTTCGAAAAGAGTGACGTACACACCGCCATCTATGATTTTTCGAAAGAGCCCATGAAAAAGCTGGGAGAGAAAGCACTCTCCTTCTGCCAAAAAGAGACAAATCTCTCGGCCGTGCTTCTTTTCATGACGCAGCGGTACTACGATTTCGAGCCCTTTCTGACCGCGCTCGACAAGCTAGGAAGGGACATTCCCATATGCGGCGGGTATGCCCATACCTATCGGAATGAAGATGGCATCTACGTCTTCACCAAGGATGCCATCCTTTCCCGCGGTATCCTTCTTGTCACCTTTTCCGGAGACGTAAAGGTCATGACAACGAGCGTCATGGGCTGGCAGCCCCTCGGACGCACCATGACCATCACAGCGATAGACGGCCCGCTCGTCATCCGCTCCCTCGATCACAAGCCCGCGGCCTATTTTTATCAGAAATATCTTCACAGCACGGATTTCGGGAAAGGCGAGCTGCTCTTCCCTCTCGTCAGAAGCAGGCATCAGGTCCAGCTCTCCATTCTCCCGCTCGAGTCACGAAGCGACGGTGCGCTTCAGACAAATGTTTTCAGCCACGTCGGCGATCAGGTGCAGATGGCTTACGGCGACCCCGATCAGGTCATTCTCTCCAGCCGCGAAGCACTTGGCCATATCGAGCGCTTTGCCCCCGAAGGGATGCTCCTCATCTCCTGTGTCACGCGGCGTTACTTCCTGAAGGAGGATGTCAATCAGATCTTGTCTGCCTACAGCGACTTCTGTGTCGCGCCCGGCGGGTACGTGAATGGCGAGCTCATCCGCATCGATGGAAAAACACAGGCGACCAATATGACCCTCATCTCCGTCTGCTTCCGCGAAGGCGAGGCGCCCCTCGTGGCTGCGACAAGGAAGCCGCATGCCCCCGTCGTCCTTGGTGAAGCACTCTCTACGATCCAGCGGCTTGCGACCTTCGTCACGGAAACCACGAAAGAACTCGCAGAGACACAGAAACAGCTTTCCTTCGCTGCCAGCCACGACAGCTTCACCGGTCTCCTCAATCGTGGCTCGATCGAGGAAATGCTCTGCCGCTGCCATAAAGATACCCGTGCGCGAAGGCTCAACTTCTCCGCGCTCATGATCGACCTCGACACCTTCAAGCATATCAATGATACCTTCGGTCACGCCAAAGGGGATGAGGTGATCTGCGAAGTCGCAAGTATCCTGAAACACATGATCCGTCCGACCGACTTTGCCGGCCGCTGGGGCGGTGATGAATTCGTCATCCTCCTCCCCGGCACCGCACTCGAGAGCGCACTCATCGTAGCGAGCCGTCTGCAGAAAGCCTTCCGGCGTATCCAGCTCCCCGACCGCTCCTTCCTCACCGCCAGCATCGGCTGCACCACCGCCTCGCCGGAGGAGACCGAGGCGGGCTTCTACAAGCGCATGGACGATGCCCTCTACCTCGCCAAAGAAGGCGGCAGAAACCGCGTCATCCTCCTCGATGCGAAGCATCAGGTGAAAGAGGTGACGCAAGACTAGTGACTGGGGACTGGGAGACATCAGATTCCCCCGCATCGTCATTTCGAGCGAAGCGAGAAATCTTTGTCATTCGCGGCGAGGGACTCACGATTTCCCCACATGTGCCGCGCTGTTCCGCTTTCCACATCTGTCTTTCATCCCGCCTGTGCCCTATCCGCCCCTACGGGGCACCTTCCCCTCGAGGGGAAGGCTGACGATACGAGGGAAACCTACTATCAAGAGACCTTCGGGCATCGCCCTATATATATTCGCGGCGCTTCTATATTTTTATGCGCCGCACCAGCACTCCTCACTCCTCACTCCTCATTCGAGCAGAGCTTTCATTCATAATCCAGAGGCAGCACGCCCCACGGGCTAACCCTGAAACCCTATTTTTCCAAAGAAGGGGTCCTTATGAAACCGTACTCATATACCATTTCCAAGCCCTCCGAGATCGGAGGCGTCATCCGTGCCTTTCGTTCCCTTGGCGTGTCCGGATGCTCCCTTCTGATCTCCATCTTCACCGCCTACACGAAGAAAGACGGTCTTCAGGAGATGGTGGATGCACTGTCTCTATCCTTTCCGGAGGCGGAGATCTCCGGGATGACGAGCAGCGTATGCATCGAGCAGGGCGTGAACCGCACCGAAAAGATCATCATCCTTTTCGAAGTCTTCGAAAAGACATATATCCACACGATCTGCTTCGACCATGCACCGGGGAAGGAGGACGCTGTCGGATGGGCCGTGATGGATGAGATCAATAAAATCTCCCGACCCCTCTGCGGCATTGAGATCCTGGCCTCCCAGAGCGATCACCGTTTTTCCGACTTCTCGCCCTTCCTGAACGTACTTACGCACGAGCTGCCGGGGGCGCTTCCCGTCTGGGGCGCACTCGCGGATTCACAGACCTGGCCGAACCATACCTATGTCTTTTCCAAGAAATACATCTCCACTGCCGGGCTGGTCCTTCGCGTCTATACAGGCGATATCTCCATCATGCTCAACCATGTCCTGGGCTTCCGCCCGCTCTCTCGTCCCCTGACCGTGACCGCGATGGACGGCCCTATGATCATCAAAGAGCTCGACAACAAGCCTGCGATCTACTACTACGATAAATACATCCACACCCCTGATTTTCAGGAGCAGTCGCTCCCCTTTCCGCTGCTCCAGCTGGCAGATGGCTATGTCCATGCACACCTGCCGCAGGGACGCACGCTTGATGGCGGCATCCTTTTCAATATCCGATGCACCGTCGGTACAGAGATGCGCCTTTCCTACGGCGACCCGGAGCTGATGCTCGCAGAAACGAAGAAGATCTGGGAGCAAATGCATGCGTTCGGAGGCGAAAGCGCGCACATTCTCTCCTGCGCCGCGCGCTACCAGTTCCTCAATAAGAACCTCGGCGACATCCTTGCCAATTACAACAATGTCACCCCTTCCTTCGGCATCTACGCCCATGGAGAAATATACCGCGCCGGGCAGCGTCTCGTCGCCGCCCATCTGACGGGAAATGTCGTCGTCTTCCGCGAAGCAGCAGAGGCGCAGCAAAAGGATGTCTCCTATAACCCCGTCCACCTGACGCAGCACATGGCCCATCTCCTGCAGATGGCGACCTTCGTCAGCACCGCCATGAAAGAGCTGGAAGAGACGAAAGACGCTCTCCAATTCGCTGCGACCCACGACAGCCTCTCCGGCCTTTTCAATCGCGGTGCCATGGAAAAATACCTCGCCCAGTGCATCAAAAACAATGCAGAGATCGGGATGCCGCTCTCTGCCATCATGATCGACCTCGATCATTTTAAGACGATCAATGATACCTATGGCCACTCCATCGGCGATGCCGTCATCCGCACCCTTGCCGATCTCATGAAGAAGCACACCGCAGGCAGAGGCTACGCCGGCCGCTGGGGCGGTGATGAATTCCTCATCATCCTTCCCGGCTCCACGTTGGAAACGGCTGAGACGCTCTCCATCCACATGAAGGATGACCTTTTCCATGCCCATATCCTTCCTGATGACTTCCCTGTCAGCGCCAGCTTCGGTGTCACCATTGCCCGTCAGGGTGAGCTCGAGCAGAGCTTCTACAAGAGGATCGATAACGCGCTCTATACCTCCAAGGAAAACGGAAAGAACCGCATCACCATCTTCGATGCCAATGGAACGGCAAAGGCTCTGACGATGCAGGAGACTGGTGACTGGTGACTAGGGATTAGGGATTAGACTAAGAGATTGGGAGACTAGGAGACATCAGACTTCTGACTTCTGATGTCTTACTTCTAACGCCTCAAGCGGGCATTGCCCCATATATATTTGCGGCGAAGCCGCCACCAACATTTCTCATTTTTCGTTACCCCAAAACAAAAAGGGGCTGTGAAGAAAT
>DLZS01000099.1:0-17502 GCA_003447275.1 Dialister sp. | reverse complement strand
ACCGAGGAAAACTTGACACTTACGAAAAGCGGAGGATCACTTGACTTTGCCTCCTTGCTATCATACAATTTTATTTACAGTGAAAATGGGGAAGTGTTGCTTCTATCTTTTGGGATGGCCGGCGCTGGGAAGCCGGCAGGCAGCATACTCCCTGGTTAATATATGATTTCCATAGAAATAGAAAGGAATGGGCTCATGAGTAAACCTCTCGTAGCCATCGTCGGGCGGCCGAATGTTGGCAAATCGACCTTGATCAATGGGCTGGCGCAGCGTCGCGTGTCCATCGTAGAAGATATCCCGGGCGTCACCCGTGACCGCATCTATTGTGATGTGAAATGGTTGAACCGTGAATTCACGCTGATCGATACCGGCGGTATCGAGTTTAGAAATGAAAAAGACCAGATCTCGAGCGGCATCCGCCAGCAGGCAGAGCTGGCGATGGAAGAGGCGGATGTGATCCTCTTCGTCCTTGATGCACGCGCCGGACTGACGTCAGATGATGAGATCATCGCCGGGATCCTGCGCCGCACAGGGAAGCCGGTCGTCGTGGCTGTCAATAAAGTGGACAGCGAGAATCAGGAGATGGATGTATACGAATTCTATTCGCTGGGGCTGGGGGATCCGATCGGGATCTCCGCAGTGAACCGTCTCTCCTTCGGCGAGCTTCTGGATCGCATCACGGAAGGCTTCCCGGAGCAGACAGAGGAGGAGTCGGAAGATATCATTCGCACGGCCATCGTAGGACGCCCGAATGTCGGGAAGTCCACCCTGATCAATTCGCTTCTGGGCTATGAACGCTCGCTCGTGGCGGATGAAATGGGGACGACGCGAGATGCGGTCGATTCTCTCTGGACCTACAAGGGCAAGACCTTCATCCTGGTCGATACCGCGGGCATGAGAAAGAAGAGCAAGATCGATGAGCCGCTGGAAAAATACAGCGTCATCCGTTCTATCCGTGCCATCGATAACTGTGATGTGGCGATCTTCGTACTGGATGCGGTCGATAAGCTGACAGAGCAGGATAAGAAGATCATCGGCTATATCCATGAGGCAGGGAAGGGACTGCTCCTTTTCGTGAACAAATGGGATGCGGTCGCCAAAGAGACGAATACGATGGTGGAATTCGAGAAGGAGATCAAGAATGGTCTGCCATTTGCGTCCTATGTGCCGATGCTCTTCGGCTCGGCGCTGACGAAGCAGCGCATTCATCGCCTCGGGGATATGATCTACAATGTGGCTGAGCAGCAGAGTCTGCGTATCCCGACATCTGTCCTGAATGACCTTTTGGAGGATGCGAAGATGGTGAATCCGCCGCCGGCACATTCCGGCCGCGTGGCGAAGATCTACTACATGACGCAGGTGGGTATCCGTCCGCCGACGTTCGTCATGTTCGTCAATGATGCGAACCTGATTCATTTCTCTTATGTCCGTTTCATCGAGAACCGGCTGCGTGAGTCCTTCAGCTTCGAAGGTACGCCGATCCGCATCGTGGTACGAAGCAAGAAGGATGGTGAAGAGGCGTGATGGATGGCATAGTTTGGATCGTGCTGGCGTACTTTATCGGCGCGATACCAAGCGGATATATTATAGGCCGTGTATTTTATGGTGTGAATCTGAAAAAGGTGGGGAGCGGCAATATCGGAGCGACGAATGCGTATCGTGAGCTGGGCGCCGTCGCTGGTCTTTCCGTCTTTATCTGCGACTTTTTGAAGGGATTTCTTGCGGTGCATCTGGGAATGCCGGATCCCACGCTGGTACTTGCGTGTGCGATCTTTGCGATCGTCGGCAATGACTGGTCCGTTTTCCTGAAGTTCAAGAGCGGCAAGGGCGTCGCCTGCGGCGTAGGTGCCTTTGCCTATATCTGTGCTCCAGCAGTGCTGGCGGCCTTCCTGGTATGGCTTGCCATCTTCAAGTGGAAGCACATCGTATCCCTTGGCTCCATCGTGGCAGCACCGGTCGTAGCGATCGTCATGTTCTTCATGGATAAGCCGATCGAGTATGTGGCATTTGCTGCCGTCGCTGCCATCATCATTATCGGTAAGCATAAAGACAACATCGGGCGGCTCCTTCGCGGAGAAGAGAAGCCGATTTCCCGGGAAAAGAGGTAGCAGATGAAAGTAGCTATGATAGGCGCCGGCGGCTGGGGGACAGCGATGATGATCTCCCTCGCGGCGCGGCATGATGATCTTTTCATGTACTGCAGAAATCCCCAAACAGCGCAGGAAATACAGAAGAGTCGCGAAAATAAGAACTACCTTCCGGGCTGCCGCATCCCGCTCCACGTGAAGATCACGAGCAGTCTGGAGACAGCGGTGAAGGGGGCAGGCTGCGTCATCCTCTGTACACCATCGCATGCGGTCGAAGCCATGGCGGAAAGTCTCGTACCGTGGCTGGAAAAGGATACCGTAGTCGTCTGTGCATCCAAGGGGCTTGCAGATCATGCCGGTCATCGACTTTCCGAGGTCATCACGGATAAGGTGAAGGACATCACGAAAAAGATCGTCGTCCTCTCCGGGCCGAACCATGCCGAAGAAGTCGGCCGTGGGCTGCCGTGTGCGACCGTCGCCGCGTCCGAAGTGCCGGAAGCGGTGCAGGTGGTACAGGATCTTTTCATGAGTCCGGTCTTCCGCGTGTATCGCAGTGACGATATCAAGGGCGTCGAGTACGGCGGTGCGCTGAAGAATATCATGGCGCTCGCCTGCGGTGTGCTGGATGGCATCGGCCTCGGCGATAACAGCCGCGCCGCTCTCATGACACGCGGGCTGGTCGAAATGACCCGCTTCGGTGTACATTTCGGCGCACAGATGACGACCTTCTTCGGCCTTTCCGGGATGGGAGATCTTGTCTGCACCTGCACATCTGTCCACAGCCGCAACCACACTGCCGGTATGATGATGGCAGAAGGCAAGACAGCGAAGGAGATCACGGAAGGCACGAACATGATCGTGGAAGGGATCCGCACGGCTCGTCTGGTGCATGACATCGCTGTCCGCGAACATATCGATATGCCGATCACGGAAGAGGTCTGCCATCTGATCGATGGCGATCACACGGCATTGGAGGCTCTCGAAGCCCTCATGCGCCGCGCCAAGAAGGCGGAGTCTGAGACGTATCCGATGTAAAAAGCGGGTTCAGGTTGATGGGTTCAGGGTTAGCCCGTAGGGCGTTCCGTCCACTGATTGCGTGCGAAAGAGGTTCAGCGGGTTCTATAGGTTCAAAAGGTTCAACGGGGGTGGTGCGGCGCATAAAAAATAGAAGCGCCGCGGAGTTTTTGATTGTTATGCCCTGAACCCCGAAGTTTGAAAGCTGGGATGAGTGGCTAGGGATTAGGGATTAGAAGCAAGCGGTGATTAAAGTGGCGCAGTTGGCATGCTGACCATTCTGCAATAGAGATTTCTCGGCTACGCTCGAAATGACGACGGCGCGAAGCGCTATCAAAACTCTGCGGCACTTTTGATTGTTATGCGCCGCACTACAACCCCGAACCCCGAACCCCGAACCCTGAACCTTCCCCCTCAAAGAGCACCGACGAAAGTCGGGTGCTCTTTTTGATTTTCCTATGCTATAATAGAAGCCATGGAACAGAAAAAATTATCACAGAAGAAAACCGTGTCCTTCATCACACTTGGCTGCAAGGTGAACCAGTATGACAGTGACGCGATGCGTACCCTTTTCGTTCGGAACGGGTACAGCCCGGCAGAGGGCGATGACGCGGATGTCTATGTCATCAATACCTGCTCTGTCACCAGCGTCGGTGACAGAAAATCTCGCCAGATGGTGCGCCGCATTCGCCGCGAGCATCCGGATGCCATCATTGCTGTCGCAGGCTGCTATGCCCAGCTTGCGCCGGAGGTCTTCGAGAAGATGGGGGATGTCGATGTCATCGTCGGCCACCAGAATCGCACGCATATCGTCGAGTATGTGGAGAAAGCGAGAACGGCGGAGCAGCCGCTGAACGAAGTCGTGGACATCATGAAGGTGAAGGATTTCGAGAATATGGAGGTCGACCCGGAAGGAGAGGTCAAGACCCGCGCCTTCATCAAAGTGCAGGAAGGCTGCGACAATTACTGCACCTTCTGCATCATCCCCTATGCGCGAGGCAAGCTGAAGTCCAGAAAGCAGGAGGATGCCGTTTCCGAGATCCGGAAACTAGTCGCTCGCGGCTATCGTGAAGTCGTGCTGACAGGCATCCATCTTGGCAACTATGGCAAGGATCTTCATGACGGGACGTCCCTTTCCAGCCTTGTCGCCGAGCTCGTCAAGATTCCGGAGCTTCTCCGCATCCGCTTAGGCTCTATCGAGTCCGTCGAGCTTTCGGAAGAGCTGATCCGGATCATCCAGAATGAGCCGAAGGTGTGCCGTCACCTCCATCTTCCCATCCAGTCAGGCTCCGACAGCGTGCTGAAGGGGATGAACCGCCATTATCGCCTTGCCAAGTACAAGGCACTGATCACCGAACTGCGCGATAAGATCCCGGGCCTTGCTCTGACGACAGATCTCATCGTCGGCTTCCCGGGAGAAACGGAAGAAAACTTCAAGGAAACACTGGAGACATTGAAAGAGATCCGCTTCTCCGGTATTCACGTATTCCCGTACTCCCAGCGCACCGGTACGCCGGCGGCGACCTATCCGGATCAGGTCTCCAATGAGTTGAAAAAAGAGCGAGTCCATCGCGTACAGGAGCTGGAAAAAGGCATCGCGAAGGACTACCGCGATCAGTTCCTCGGCAAGGTCGTCCATGTCCTCGCCGAAGAGGTCAAGAACGGCTGGTACGAGGGTCTTACGGATGAATACATCCGCGTCACCATCCGTAGTGAAGGTGTAGAGCGGGGCATCATGTACCCGGTTCGCATCACCGCCATCACCGAAGAAGGAATGGTGGGGGAAGTCGTTACCGCGTGATGCGAATGGAGACCTTTGGAAGAAAGGATCCGGATTCGGGCCTGTGAGGTCAATACCTATAGCACCTCGCAGCCTTTCATTTACGATTTAAGGAGGAATCACCATGTCTGACTGCATTTTCTGCAAGATCGCTGCCGGCGAAATCCCGAGCACCAAGGTTTACGAAGATGACAACTGGTTTGCATTCAAGGATATCGAGCCCTGCGCACCGGTCCATATCCTTGTCATTCCTAAAAAACATGTCGACAACATTCTGGCTTTCGACGAAGAGTACAACAAAAACTTCTCCGACTTCTTCCTTGTCGTGAAGAAGATCGCGGAAGAAGCCGGTCTGAAAGAAAATGGCTTCCGCCTCGTCATGAATACGGGCGAAAAAGCAGGACAGTCCGTCTTCCATTTCCACGCGCACATCATCGGCGGCAAAGAAATGGGCTGGCCGCCATTCCCTGAAAAATAATGAGGAATGAGGAATTAGGAATGAAGGTGGCGGCTTTGCCGCGATCGAGGGCTCAGGTTGCAGCTGTTCTGGCATTCATTATCTCACATACGACGTTTCTCGCCGCTCAGGATGACGAAACGGGGCGATGCCCGAAGGCTGGAGGATAGGAGTCAGATGTCTCCTAGTCTCTTGGTCTAATCCCTAATCCCTAGTCACTTTTTTTCATAAAACAGATTGACAGAATGCCACTTGTACTTTATACTAATTAAGTGTGCAATAGCACCCCATCAGTCTTATTGGGAGGGAGGGATATAGATGTCTGAAATCAAAGTTCAAAAGGGCGAAACTCTTGAAAGTGCTCTTCGCAGATTTAAACGTTCCTGCCAAAAAGCCGGGGTTCTTTCTGAAGTAAGAAAACGTGAACATTATGAAAAGCCCAGCGTAAGACGTAAACTGAAATCTGAAGCCGCTAGAAAACGTAAGTTTAAATAATAGGTTGTAAGGTGATTAGTTTTGTCAATCAAAGAACAGCTCATGGCTGACATGAAAGCAGCTATGAAAGCGAAAGAAGAAGGAAAGCTTGCTCTGAACACGATCCGCATGGCTCGTGCTCACATCAGACAGGCTGAAATCGACAACGGACACGCGGACTTCAATGATGATCAGGTTCTTGCGGTTCTCCGGAAAGAAGTGAAGCAGAGGAAAGAAACTCTGTCTGAGATCGAGAGTTCCGGAAGAGAAGACCTGGTTGAACAGACCAAAGCGGAGATCGATGTACTTGAGAAATACCTGCCGGCAGAGATGACTCCGGAAGCCGTCGAAGCAACAGTCAAGGAAATCGTCGATGCCATGGATCCTGGGCAGAAAAACATGGGCTCTGTGATGAAAGCTGTCATGGCGAAGCTTAAAGGACAGGCAGACGGAAAGCTGATCAATCAGATCGTCCGCAAACTGCTTGCTTAGGCGAAAGGCTTGACAAAGTAAGAAGCGTGGTGTATTCTTAATCCATAAGTTCATATGCTGCGTCAAAGATGACTCATTCCTACCGGGATGGGTCATTTTCTATTGATTCATATAGCTTATTTTCAATCTAAAAAATGGTGGAATTCAAGAAAGTCTATAGGAGGACTCAAATGAACAAAAACTTATTGTACTGCATCCCTGCTGGACAGTATGGCAAAGAAGGGGTACTTTCTTTACTGGCGCAGCATCCGGAAATTCGGTTCGTCTCTCTGGTCGGAATCGATCTTGCAGGCAATGATACAGATGAACGCATCCCGATCGAGATCTTCATGAAGGACTACGAAGATTTCTTCGCTGGCAAAGCTGTCCAGACAGATGGTTCTTCTGTCGTGTTTATGAATATCGCCACACTGAACGATGCACGCGTCGACATGGTCGCCGACAGCACCGTGAACTGGTATGTAGACTATAATGATGATAACGTAGATGAAGAAACCGGTCTTCCGATCGGCACGCTTCGTATTCCGAGCTTCCTCATCCACAATGGCAAATTCATTGATTCCCGTTCCATTCTAAAGCAGTCCTGCGAATATGTCGCTGACCGTCTCAGAAAGCTTCTGGTCGGTGCACAGGTCAAGGGGATGGAAAATTTCCCATTCTCTGAGATCCAGGACATCGTATTCACCACCGGCACAGAGCTGGAATTCTGGGTGAAGACACCGAGCGAGAAGGAGACCGTACAGCATCTTTCCATTTCCCAGCGCCTGCAGGAGCAGTACTGGCAGCGCATGCGCGGCAATGTTCGTACCGCTATGGAACAGGCAATCGAAGAACTCGATGCCCGCGGCATGCATGTAGAAATGGGACATAAAGAAGTCGGCGGGATCAAACCAAAGATCGATGATGATGGTCATATCTTCGATGTCTGCGAACAGCTTGAGCTCGACTGGCTCTTCTCGACAAACCCACTGCAGGCAGCAGATAATGAACTCGAAGCCCGCATTGTGGTTCGTGAAGTATTCCGCAGAAACGGGCTCGACGTCTCCTTCCGTGCGAAACCGATCATCGGCGTCGCCGGCTCCGGGGAACACACCCATGTCGGCTTTGCTGCTCTTCTCAAAAATGGCAAGACCATCAATCTTCTGGCGCCGGAAGATATGCAGGCGGATTTCCTCTCCACCATCGGCTATGGCTTCATCATGGGTATCCTCAACAACTACGAAGCAACGAATCCATTCGTTTCCTCGACCACCGATGCTTTCAACCGCCTGAAGCCTGGCTTCGAAGCGCCGGTCTGCATCGTCACCTCTCTGGGACATAAGCCGGAGCTGCCGTCTCGAAACAGATCCATCCTGATCGGGCTCATCCGTGATATCGGAAATCCGAAAGCCACCCGCTTCGAACTCCGTGCGCCGAACCCGTTTACCAATACCTATCTCTGCGTTTCCTGCCTGTACCTGACTGCTTTGGATGGCATCGAGTATGCGCTTGCTTCCGGGAAAGGTCCGGAAGAGCTGCTTGCCGAGCTTTCCAAGAAAGCCGGGGAAGAGGCCGGATACCTGGCTAAGGATAGAGAATATCGCTGCGAAGACAACGTATTCGAAGACTATACGCAGGAAGAACGTGATGCTGTCTTCGGCAAGCCACCGGCTACCGTCTGGGACAATGTCAAGATCATGAAAGCCAATCCGGACAAAGTCGCTGCGCTCACCAAGAGCGGTGCGATCTCTGAACAGATTGTAGACTCCTTTGTCGCATCCATCCTTTACCGCTGGAAGAATGAGCTGATCGATCGGATCATTCCAGGCACCGAACTGGCTGTCAGAGGATATAAGAAGCTCGATAACGACGATAAGATCGATGAAAAACGCTGGAAATCCATCAAGGCGAAGCGCATCGAACTCGCTAAGGATACAGAGGATGAGAAATGCCTCTGCACACGCCTGAAGGAAGCTCTCGAGGCGAATGACTTCGATACCGCTTCCACGCTGCAGGTGGAAATGGCAAAGAAAGCAGAAGCACTGGAAAAAGAATATCGCGTCTATGCGCTGAACATTCTGGACTAGTCTATGCATGAGGGGAATTGGATCCCTTGATCCCTCTCATTACAAACTATACATTCATCTGGCCGAAGATGACCTATTCTCTGGATACCCAGAGAGTAGGTCATTTTTTTATTTTACAAGCAAACTCAAATAGGGGGGACAACCTGGATGAGACGTTTATGGAAAATGGAGTACTGCTACTCCACGCTGGGGTTTCGCCAGCTGTGTAAAAGGATTTAGAGATTAGGGATTGGAGGTTAGGAATCAGCGAACCTCACCCATATACAAACAGCAATCAAAGACCAACAATCCACGATTATCAAGCAGGAGGAATTCAAAATGATCAACAACGACTTACTGTACTACATCCCGTCCGTTGAATTTGGCAAAGAAGGCGTCCTGGGACTCCTCAAGACCCATCCGGAAATCCGCTTCGTTTCTCTGGTCGGCATCGATCTGGCCGGCAATGACACCGATGAAAAGGTGCCGATCGAATTGTTCCTGAAAAACTACGATGATTTCTTCGCCGGCACAGCCGTACAGACCGACGGCTCCTCTGTCGTTCTGATGAATATAGCCACACTGAATGATGCCCGCGTCGACATGGTCGCAGATGCCAGCGTAAACTGGTATATCGACTACAATGAAGACAACCTGTACAGCAATGGCCGTCCGGTCGGCACGCTCCGCATCCCATGCTTCCTTCTGCACAATGGCAAATTCATCGACTCCCGTTCTATCCTGAAAGAGTCCTGCGCTTTCGTAGCAGAGAAACTGAAAGGACTCCTTGCCAGTGGCAAGCCGGTCAAAGGCATGGAAGATCTGCCGGTCGATGAGATCGAAGATATCAAATTCACCATCGGCACGGAACTGGAATTCTGGGTCAAGACACCGAGCGAAAGAGAAACGGTACAGCACCTGTCCATTTCTCAGAGACTGCAGGAACAGTACTGGCAGAGGATGCGCGGCAACGTCAGAACTGCGATGGAAGAAGCCATCGAAGAACTGGATGCTCGCGGCATGCATGTAGAAATGGGGCATAAAGAAGTCGGCGGTATCAAGCCGAAAGTCGATGATCTGGGACATACCGTCGATGTCTGCGAACAGCTCGAACTTGACTGGCTCTTCTCTATGAATCCGCTGCAGGCTGCTGACAATGAACTCGAAGCCCGCATCATCATCCGTGAAGTCTTCCGCAAATACGGTCTCGATGTTTCCTTCCAGGCAAAACCGATCATCGGCGTCGCCGGCTCCGGCGAACATACCCATGTCGGCATCTGCGCATCGCTCAAGAATGGCAAGACCATCAACCTTCTGGCACCGAGCGATATGAAAGCCGACTTCCTCTCCACCATCGGCTATGGCTTTATCATGGGCATCCTGAAGAACTACGAAGCAACGAATCCATTCGTCTCCTCCACCACCGATGCTTTCAACCGTCTGAAACCAGGCTTCGAAGCACCAGTCTGCATCGTTACTTCCCTTGGTCATAATCCGGAAGTACCGTCCCGTAACAGAACCATCCTGATCGGTCTGGTCCGCGACATCGAAAGCCCGAAAGCCACCCGCTTCGAACTGCGCGCACCGAACCCGTTCACCAATACCTATCTCGCAGCTTCCTGCCTCTTCCTGACGGCACTGGACGGCATCACCTATGCGATCACCTCCGGCAAAGCACCGGCAGACCTCCTTGCTGAACTCTCCAAGAAACCGGGCGAAGCTGCCGACTACCTCGAAGCAGGCCGCGCATATCGCTGTGAAGACAACGTATTCGAAGACTTCACGCAGGAAGAACGTGACGCTGCTTTCGGCAAACCGCCGGCTACCGTATGGGAAAACATCAAGACCATGAAGGCAAACAAGGACAAAGTCGCTGTCATCACCGCTGGCGACAGCCTGAATCAGGTCATTGTAGATTCCTTCCTCGACTCCATCGAATACCGCTGGGAAAATGAACTCGTCGACCGCATCATCCCGGCTACAGAAGCACTCGTGAAGAGCTTCAAGAAACTTTCCAGCGAAGATGAACTCGATGAAGAACGTTGGGAAGCTATCGCAGCGAAGAAATATGAACTCATCAAAGATACCAAAGCCAGCAAGTCTATCGTGACCAGGCTCAAAGAAGCCCTCGAAGCGAAAGACTATGACACCGCTTCTGATCTCCAGATCGAACTCTCCAAGAAGTCCGAAGCTCTGGAAAAAGAATACGCTGTCTATGCGCTGAACATTGTCGGCTGATAGAGAATAGAAAAAACGCTGAACGAAATTCTCGTTCAGCGTTTTTTGATGGTTCAGGGTTAGCCCGTGGGACGGGACGCCCCTTGATTATGGATGAAAGCCATTCTCGCCAGTTAGAAGTGAGAAGTGTTGGTGCGGCGCATAAAATTATGGAAGCGCTGCGGAGGTTTGAAACTAGCGGTTTTCTCGTATCGCAAACCTAATCCCTGGCTACTAATCCCTAGCTACCAGTCACCAGTCACCAGTCACTAGTCACCAGTCACCGCTCATTTCACCGCCGTGAATGTGAGCGACTTTGTATCGAGTGAAAGAGTATAGGTAGCGTCTGTGCCATTTTCCTTCGTGTGGAAGAGGATCTGCTTCTTCTCTACCGTGAAAGAAGAGGCGCCATTGACATTTTCCAGATCCGCTGCATCGAAGGCGTTCTTGAAGGTGCCGCCCTTGTAGGAAACGATGTGCGCGCCGCCGGCTTCTCCGGTATCGATGAGGTAGAAGCGAAGGCCGTTCGCATCATTCACGAGCGGGGTGATGGTGAGTGTCGCGTCTGCGTAGCCATTCTCTTCGTTCACGAGGACGGGGAGGGCGGAGAGGGAGAGCTCGCTTCCCGATGCTTTCGTCGTGAAGGTGAGGTCAGCCTTGCCTTCCATGCCTGCGGTGAGGTTCACGTCAAGCCGCTGGTCACTGGTGAGGGCGGTGTGGAAGGCGGCTTCCCCGGCATTGACGGCCAGGATCGTCGGCTCGCCCGTGATCCAGTTCGCGGAAACAGAGGAAGCGAGGGTGAGGGCAGCGAGCGCAGCGGTTAATACAATTTTTCGCATAGGAGACTCCTTTCTTGAATGGAAATAATAATCAGTGTTTCCTTAAACTATAAAGTCTGATACTGCTGTTTGCTCTCATTATATAGAAACCTTGAGCATGTTTCAAGCCGGGCAGATGGACGCAAAAAGTTCGCCACTTTTTGCACCTTAATCCCTAATCCCTAGCTACCAGTCACTAGTCACCAGTCCCTAGAAAACCATGCAAAAAGAGCCGGCTGAAATTCAGCCGGCTTGAAATGCAGCAATCAGATGATCGATTAGATGTCTCTGTTTACTTTATGAGAACGAAGGCAACGAGTGCAGACATTCATTCTCTTGACCTGTCCGTCAACCAGTACGCGAACTCTCTGGATGTTCGGTTTCCAGGTTCTCTTTGTTTTCAAATGGGAATGGGATACATTGAATCCCGTAGCGGTTCCCTTGCCGCAAACTTCACAATAGTTAGCCATGTGCTACACCTCCTTGCACTTCCGCGATTGCAACATTCATACTATATCACAACTCTTTTTTTTACGCAAGTATTTTACATCAGAGTATTTGAAGAATTATAATAGAGAAAAGAATTAGGGTTGTCGGGTTCGAGGTTTAGGGTTAGCCCGTGGGGCGTATCGCCCTTTGATTGCGAATGAAAGCTCTGCTCGAAAGTGACTAGTGACTGGTGACTAGTGACTAAATACCACCTTCGGGCATCGCCCCATATATACTCTCGGCGAAGCCGCCACCACAACCCTGAAGTTTGAAAGCAGAGATGAGTAGCTAGGGATTGGGGATTAGGAGTGACTAGTGACTGGTGACTTGAATACAGCTTTTGGGCATCGCCAGATCTATACTCTGCGGCGCTTCTGATTTTTATGCGCCGCACCACCACTCCTCACTCCTAACTCCTCACTTCTAACTAGAGAGCAAAGATTTCATACACAATCAAAGGGCAACTCGCCCGATGAGCTAACCCTGAACCCCGAACCCGCAACCATTCAAAGGAGGTCATCCATGAAACTATCTGATTCCGTCCAGTACCTGAAGGGCGTCGGCCCTCGGATGAAGGAGAAGCTGGAACGCCTCGGCATTCGTACGGTGGAAGATCTCCTTTCCTATTTCCCGAGGCGCTATCAGGACTGGACGAAGATCACGCCGATGGGAAATCTGGTGCCTGATGAAGAGGCTGTGGTCTATGGGGAAGTGGTGAACATGAAGGAGATCCATCCCCGAAGAGGCATGTCGATCCTGAACGTCATGATCGTCGATGATACGGGCGGGGTGGTGCTCACGTATTTCAATCAGCCGTGGAAAGCGGATCTCTTTCATCGTTCGAAGCATGTGCTGGCATATGGCAAGGTGGAGTATGGTTATAACAGGAACCAGATCAGCAATGCGGAGATCGAAGCCATCGAGCCGGAAGATCTGCCGTCATTTCAAAAGCTCGTCCCTGTGTACGGACTGACCGAGGGGATCAAGACGCCGCAGCTTCGGCGCATGATCGAGGGGGCGCTCAAGCTGGTGGAGGATGCCGATGAGAATCTTCCGGAGGATACCATCCGGAGAGAAAAACTGATGGGACGGCTTGCCGCCATCCGCGCAATGCACGATCCGAAGGACTGGGCCGAGCAGAGAGAAGCGCGCCGAAGGATCGCATTTGAGGAATTGTTCTTCATGCAGGCCGGCGTCCTGCTCCTGCGTAAAAAAAGAGAAGAGGGGAGCGAGAGCATCAAGTGCGCGCCATCCGGTGAGCTCGTCCGCAAGGTGCGCGAGCATTTCCCCTTCCAGCTGACGGAAGGCCAGCAGCAGGCCTTTCGCGATATCGAAGACGATATGGAAGGGCTCGTCCCGATGAACCGTCTGGTGCAGGGGGATGTCGGGAGCGGCAAGACCGCTGTCGCGGCACTCTCGCTCGCCAAGATCGTAGAGAATGGCTATCAGGGCGCACTCATGGCACCGACCGAGGTCCTGGCAGGGCAGCACTATGAGACATTCCAGCATTTCTACGAAGGCCTTCCCATTCGCGTTGCTTACCTCTCCGGAAATACAAAGACCTCTGAGCGGCATGAGATCCTGAAGCAGCTGGCAGCAGGCGACATCGATGTGCTGATCGGTACCCATGCTTTGATCGAGAAGGATGTCATCTTTGCCCATCTGGGTCTTGTCATCACTGATGAGCAGCACCGTTTCGGCGTGAAGCAGAGAAAGGCGCTGGAAACGAAAGGCACCTCACCGCATATTCTCGTCATGACAGCGACGCCGATCCCGCGGACCATGGCGCTTTCCGTCTATGGGGATCTCGATGTCTCGGCCATCCGTGGGATGCCGCCGGGAAGACATCCGGTGAAGACTTACGCCATCGGGAGTGATATGCTTCAGCGCGTTTTCAATTTCATGGGACGGGAAATGGAAGCGGGACATCAGGTGTATGTGGTCTGTCCGCTCGTCGAAAAGAGTGAGAAGCAAGACCTCGCCTCCGCCGTTTCCGTGTATGAAGAGTTGCGCGACCGGGTATTTCCCGTGTTTCCAGTGGGCCTTGTCCATGGGCGGATGAAAAACAGCGAGAAAGAGGAGGTCATGCAGGCTTTCCACAGGGGAGAGAAGAAACTCCTCGTCGCCACGTCTGTCATCGAAGTCGGCGTCAATGTGCCCAATGCCACCATCATGTTCGTCTACGGGGCCGATCGCTTCGGCCTTTCGCAGCTGCACCAGCTCCGCGGCCGTGTCGGGCGCGGGGAGGCACAGGCTTACTGCATCCTCTACTCAGATAACCAGAATGAAATCACACAGCTCCGCATGAAGCTGATGTGCGAGATCCAGGATGGTTTCCTCCTGTCTGAAAAAGATCTCATCCTGCGCGGCAGCGGTGAATTCTTCGGCTATCACCAGCACGGTATGCCGGATCTCAAGGCGGCAGATATCGTGAAAGACCTCCCGCTCCTCGAAGAAGCGAGGAAGGAAGCAAAGAAAGCCGTCGACCGTGGCATGGACTTCAGAGAAGAACTCTCGCACAGATTCGGCGGGGCGTTCTTTGAAAAATTGGGGGAGAAGTGACTGGTGACTGGTGACTGGTGACTGGTGACTGGTGACTGGTGACTAGTGACTAGTGACTAGTGACTAGTGGCTGGTGACTGGTGACTAGTGACTGGTGACTAGTGACTGGAGACTAGTGACTAGGAGACTAGTGACTAGGAGACTAGGAGACTAGGGGATTAAGAGACTATCAGACATCAGACATCAGACTTCTGACGTCCAAAATCTAACGTCTAACGTTTCAAACAGGCATCGCCACTATATGTACTCCGCGGCGTCCCCTGATTTTATGCGCCGCACCGAACCCTTAGAACCCGCTGAACCTCTTTCGCAAACAATCAAGGGACAGCACGCCCCACGGGCTAAGTTTGAAAGCAGGGGGTGAGTAGCTAGGGATTAGGGATTGGGGATTAGGAGTGACTAGTGACTGGTGACTTGAATACAGCTTTTGGGCATCGCCAGATTTATACTCCGCGGCGCTTCTATGTTTTTATGCGCCGCACCACCATTCCTCATTCCTAATTCCTCATTCGCGCAAAGCTTTCATTCATAATCAGTGGACGGAGCCGCCCCACAGGCTAACCCTGAACCCTCAAAAATCATACAAGACACAGCTCTGTGATTTATGGTATAATGTTTTAATTGAAAAGAATGCACCTCTTTGGCATGTGGGGATAGAAATCTGTATGTCCCGGCACAGAGAGATAGACATGACATCACAAAAGTAACCAAAGTTTTTGAATGGAGGCTATGATGAGAGAAGACAAATTTGGCAAGCAGGGGCTGACTTTTGATGACGTGCTGCTGATTCCGGCACACTCGGATGTCCTTCCGCGAGACGTAGATGTCCGCACCCATCTGACACAGAATGTCACACTGAATATTCCGGTCATGAGCGCCGGCATGGATACCGTCACCGAAGCAGAAATGGCGATCGCCATGGCGCGTGAGGGCGGCATCGGTGTCATTCATAAGAACATGAGCATCGACGAACAGGCCAGAGAAGTGAAACTGGTCAAGCGTTCGGAACACGGCATCATCGTGGATCCGATCTACCTCGCTCCGGACAATACCCTGTCGGATGCGGATGAACTGATGAACAAATACCATATTTCCGGTGTGCCGATCACAGAGAACGGCAAACTGGTCGGCATCATTACGAACCGTGATATGCGTTTCGAGACGGATCTGTCCCGTCCGATCAGCGATATCATGACTTCCAAAGGGCTGATCACCGCTCCGGAACACACCACCATGGAAGAAGCGAAGCGCATCCTGCAGGCACACCGCATCGAAAAGCTGCCGCTCGTGGACGATGCCGGTCATCTGAAAGGCCTCATCACCATCCGTGACATCGAAAAGATGAGAAAATTCCCGAATTCGAACAAAGACTCTGACGGCCGTCTGAAGGTCGCTGCTGCCATCGGTGTCACTTCGGACGTGGAAGACCGCGTCGAAGCGCTTCTCGATGCCAAAGCAGATGTCCTTGTCATCGATACCGCACATGGTCACAGCGAAGGCGTGCTGCAGACCATCCGCCGCCTGCGCAAGGCATTCCCGCATCTGGAACTCATCGCCGGCAATGTGGCGACCTATGATGCGACCAAGGCACTGATCGAAGCTGGTGTTTCCGCTGTCAAAGTCGGCATCGGACCTGGCTCCATCTGCACCACCCGCGTCATTGCGGGCATCGGTGTGCCGCAGATCACAGCGATCTATGACTGCGCGAAGGCAGCCGAAGGTACCGGTATCCCGATCATCGCCGACGGCGGCATCCAGTACTCCGGCGATATCGCGAAGGCCTTGGGCGCGGGCGCGTCCTGCGTCATGCTCGGCAATCTTCTGGCAGGCACAGAAGAGGCTCCTGGCGAAATGATCATTTATCAGGGCAAGAATTACAAATCCTACCGCGGCATGGGTTCGCTGGGCGCTATGCAGGCTGGCAGCAAGGATAGATATTTCCAGCAGAATGCGAAGAAGCTCGTACCGGAAGGCATCGAAGGCCGCATTCCTTACAAAGGACATGTCTCCGACGTCCTCTTCCAGCTCATCGGCGGTCTCCGTGCATCCATGGGCTACTGCGGCGCGAAGGACATCAAGGCCATGAATGAAGACACCCAGTTTATTCAGATTACCGGCGCAGGTCTGCGTGAAAGCCATCCGCATGATGTCAGCATCACCAAGGAAGCACCGAACTACAGCGTGAAATGATCGATATAGAAAAATCCTCGCACAATGTAATGGACGTCACGGTATACGCGCTCACCATGCAGGAAGTCCTCCAGTGGGCGAAAGAAGGGATGGGGGATGAGAAACCCCGCCTCATTGCTACAGCCAATGCAGAAATGATCATGCAGGCGCAGGAAGACAAGGAGCTCGGGCACATCCTGAATCATGCCGATCTCGTCGTTCCAGACGGTGCCGGCGTACTCTGGGCGGGAGAAACTCTCGGCACTCCCTTCCCGGAACGCGTGACCGGAGCTGACCTCTCCGTCGAGCTTCTGAAAATCGCATCCGAAGAAGGCTGGCCTGTCTATTTCTTAGGCGGTGCTCCCGGCGTCGCCCAGAAAGCCGCTGACCGTTTCCAGAAGGAGCATGGGAAAATCCAGCTCGTGGGCTGCCATGACGGCTACTTCGACGAGGAAGAAGAAAAGGAAATCATCAAAGACATCCGGAAAAGCGGAGCTAAGCTCCTCCTCGTAGGTCTCGGCGTCCCGAAGCAGGAGAAATGGCTCTATCGTCATAAGGACGAGCTCGGGCCCGTGCTGGCCATGGGCATCGGCGGCGTCTTCGATGTCATGAGCGGAAATCTGAAACGCGCCCCGCTCTGGATGCAGAAGAATCGCCTCGAGTGGGCGTATCGACTCTACCTGCAGCCCTCCCGCATCGGGCGCATGATGGCCATCCCAAAATTCATGATGGCTGTCAAAAAGTGGAAAAAAGAGCAGGGGGGCAGGGGCTAGTGACTGGTAACTAGGGATTAGGAGTTTAGAGTGACTTGTGACTGGTGACTTAAATATCACTTTCGGGCATCGCCTCATATATAATTGCGGCGAAGCCGCCACCACAACCCTGAACCCTGAACCTT
>DLZS01000091.1:2302-4596 GCA_003447275.1 Dialister sp. | reverse complement strand
TTGCACTGCGGTCAGTATCACATCGGCATAGGCAGGGAAACGACGCCTTGGTACTACGTATTTCTGCTTTCACACATCCATCGTTTATCGGTCTGCAAAAAAGATTTCTCGACTTTGCTCGAAATGACGATACGTGGCGCTGATGTCTCTCAGTTACTAGTCACCAGCCACTCCTAATCCCTAGCTCCTAATCCCCAGCTACTAATTTCTAGTCACTAGTACCCCATCCCTATTTCCTTCTCATCCACTGGAAGACGCAGACGGCGGCGATGCCTGCAATGCCTGCGATATCCGTCAGGCTGCCCGGGAAAAGCAGCAGCGGAGAGACGGCGATGAGGATCACGCGCTCGATGACTCCAGCCTTGCGGATGATCCAGCCTTCAAGACCGGCTACGAGAGCAAACGTCCCGATCATCGCGGTGAAGATGCTCCAAAGAGATTCCCAGAGTGTCGCTGTCTTGTCGACGCCGATCAGGAGTACCGGATTATCCAGGAAGAAGAATGGGATGATGAAGCCGATGAGCCCGAGGCGGACCGCCCACAGTCCCGTCTTCGTCTGATCAGAGTCGGCGATGCCGGATGCCACATAGGCAGACATGGCGACCGGCGGCGTGATATTCGACAGGCAGGCATAGATGAGGCAGAAGAGGTGCGCGATGAGCGGAAGCGCGCCCGCCTTGATGAGGACTGGCACCGCGACGGCCTGCACGATGACATAGGCAGCGACACCCGGGACACCCATGCCAAGGATCGCGGACATGATCATGACGAGGAAGCCTGCGAGGTAAATGTGATCGCCCTGTACGATGGACAGGATGAGGTAGCCCATATTGAGCCCCATGGATGTCAGAGTGACGGTACCGATGATGATGCCGATGATGACGCAGCACACGCCGACCGAGATCGCACTTTTCGACCCTTCGACGACCGCTTCTAAGATCTTGGCAGGGCCCATGCGGGTATCCTTACGAAGCCAGCTGGCGCCGATGGTGACAAAGATGGAGATCACAGCCGCATAGAGCGGGGTGAAGCCGGCAAACATCAGCCCGATGAGGCTGACGAGCGGAAGCACCAGATGCCCCTGCTCCTTGATGACGACCATCGCGTTTGGAATATTTTCCTTGGCAATGCCGGAGAGTCCGAGTCGTTTCGCCTCGAAGTGGACCGCCAGCAGCAGGCCGACGTAGTAGAGGAGCGCCGGTGTGATGGAGGCAAGTGCCACATAGGTGTAAGACAGATTCAGAAATTCCGCCATGACGAAGCCGACCGCGCCCATGATCGGCGGGGTGAACTGACCGCCTGTCGATGCCACGGCTTCGACAGCGCCGGCAAATTCCTTCTTGTAGCCCGTGCGCTTCATGAGCGGAATGGTGATGGTACCGGTCGTTGCGACATTGGCGATGGCCGAGCCATTGATCATGCCCATGAGACCGGAGGCGATGACCGCCACCTTCGCCGGGCCGCCGGATGTACGGCCAACAAGCGTCAGCGAGAAATCATTGATGAATTTCGAGAAGCCGCTGTGCTTCAAGAAAGCACCGAAAACGACGAAAAGGAAAATATAGGTCGCCGATACGCCGATACCGGTGCCGAGCACGCCCTGCGTCCCCCAGAACTGGGTAATGAGCACGCGCTTCAGCGTGAAGCCATTATGTCCAAAATAGCCCGGCAGGTATGCGCCAAACCAGTTGTACGCCAGAAAGACCGCCGCCAGGATGGCAAGATTGCCGGATGCGCGGCGCGCCGCTTCAAAGACGCAGACAATCGCGACGAGGGCGATGCCGACCTCCATATCAGAGATACGGCCGCCGGTCTGTGCAATGCGCGTGTAATTCAAGATCAGGTAAGTGAAAGAGCCGATGGAACCCAGAATGAAAACCCAGTCCCAGATCGGCGGCAGCTTCCTTCTGCGCTTCTCCTTCTTATACGTAGGAAACAGCAAAAAGGTAAACAGCAGCAAGAAAATACAGTGGATCGCACGCAGATTGATCGCGCTGATCGCACCGATGGTCGTGAAATACAGCTGGAACGCAGTCCACACGCAGAGAAGCACGATGATGGCCTTCCCCAACGGTCCTTCATAAATACGCATGCGGGAGTCTGCGTCCTTGTCCTCCAGCATCTTCCGGGCTTTGTCATCCAGCTCGGCCTTGCTTTCCGCCACATCCTCCAGGCGGACGTCTTTCTCTTGACTCATGATTTCCTCCTATCCTTCCATTTCGGGTCTTTCCCGAAGAGTCGTATTGGTACAGTATAGCAGAGAATGGGTTTAAGGTTCAAGGTTCAGGGTTCAG
>DLZS01000091.1:0-2055 GCA_003447275.1 Dialister sp. | reverse complement strand
GGTTCAGGGTTCAGGGTTCGAGGTTCAGGGTTCAGGGTTCGAGGTTCGAGGTTCAGGGTTCAGGGTTCAGGGTTCAGGGTTCAGGGTTCAGGGTTCAGGGTTCAGGGTTGTGGTGGCGGCTTCACCGCGAATATATATGGGGCGATGCCTGAAGGCAGCATTCAAGTTACAAGTCACTAGTCACTCGGCACCCCTAATCCCTAACCACTAATCCCTAGCTACTCATCCCTGCTTTCAAACTTCAGGGCTCGCTCGCGGACGTGCCGCTCCTTGATCGTGAATGAAAGCCTTTCTCGAATGAGAAATTAAAAATGGTGGTGCCATGAGCTGGCATTCCAGTCACCAGTCACTTGAGACTCCTAATCCCTAGCCACTAATCCCTAGTCACCAGTCACTTGCATCGCTTCTATATTTTTCCGCCACCCCAGTTGAACCTTTTCCCAATCAAAAATCGGAAGCAGGACGGATCCCACTTCCGATTTTTTCAAACCTTATTTACTTTCAAAGAACGCTTTGTACGCGAGGTAGGTCTCGTAGGCATCTACCTTGGAGAGGAGATCATACGGCGCATGCATGGAGAGCATGGCGGTGCCGCAGTCCACCACTTCTGCGCCCCAGTCCGCCATCATGAAGGCGATGGTGCCGCCGCCGCCCTGATCGACCTTGCCGAGCTCGCCGATCTGCCAGCAGACACCGGCTTCATTGAAAATGGTACGGATCTTCTGCAGGAATTCCGCATTCGCATCATTGCTGCCGGACTTGCCGCGAGCGCCGCCATACTTGGTGAGATTGATGCCATAGCCGAGGAAGGAGGCATTGTCCTTTTCGGAGACCTCTGCAAACATCGGATCCATGCAGGAGTTCACGTCAGCGGAGAGCATTTCACTGTTTTCCATGGTTTCATAGAAATCAAGGATGGTATCCTTGCCCTGCAGCGCGAGGAGCTTCATGACGAATTTGACGAAATAAGAGGACTCCATGCCCGTATTGCCGTAGGAGCCGATCTCCTCTTTATCGGTCAGGAGTGCCGCCTGGGTCTTGACACCCGGTTTAGCCTGAAGGATCGCTTCGAGGTTCGCATAGGAGCAGACACGGTCATCCTGTCCATAGGAGGCGATGAGGGAGCGGTCGAAGCCGACGTCACGGCTCTTGGTCGCAGGGACGAGCTCGAGCTCCGCAGCGGCAAAGTCCTCCTCTTCGATGCCGTAGGTATCCTTCAGCATCTTCATGAAGACTTCCTTCGGCTTCAGATCTTCTTCGGCATTCGTGCCTGCGATGGCCTGGAGCTGTTCACCCGTGATGCCTTCTGCGAGCGTTTTCTTCATCTGGTCCTGCGCCATGTGGATCAAAAGGTCGGATACGTAGAAGATCGGATCATCATCCTTGAGACCGATATTGATGTCGACCTTCTTGCCATCCTTCGTGTATACGACGCCGATCAGTGCGAGCGGGATGCAAGTCCACTGGTACTTCTTGATGCCGCCATAGTAGTGTGTGCGGAAATATACGATGCCATCCTGCTCATGCACCGGATTGGCCTTGAGGTCGAGGCGCGGGGAGTCGATGTGGGAACCGACGATCTTGATGCCTGCATGCACCGGTTCTTCCCCGATGACAGCCAGGATCACAGACTTGCCCTTCTGGTTCCAGTACACCTTGTCGCCCGGCTTGAGGGAGTCCATATCATAGACCGGCTTGAAACCGGCGGCCTCTGCCTGACGGATGATCTCATCGGCTGCCAGACGCTCTGTGCGTGCGACGTCCAGGAATGCCTTGTACTTTTCGCCATAGTCCATGACAGCCTGACGTTCATCGGCGTCCATGCGCTGCCATACAGACTTGGTTCTGCTATATGTTTCTTTCATCGTAAAGCCTCCTTTAGAGAATGATTATCATGTAAGTATTATAAACGGCAGGGAAGAGAAAGACAATAGAAAGTTCGGGGTTCTGGGTTCGGGGTTGTGGTGGCGGCTTCGCCGCAAATACATATGGGACGATGTCCGAAGGTGGTATTCAAGTCACTAGTCACCAGTCACTAGTCACTAGTCACTCCTA
>DLZS01000074.1:6460-10526 GCA_003447275.1 Dialister sp. | reverse complement strand
CGCTTAACTTAATAGCATTACTCCGCAGGGGACGCCGCTGGGAAAGGGAGTATAGGACGCATCGCCCGTCGCTATTTCTTGCAGGACGGATAGTTCCCCAGGATCTTGAAGTAGGTACACATGGAGGCGAGACCGTGGAGGGTCTGCGCGTTGGATGGGTCGTGGATGCGGCCTTTGACGTCGATGTGGAAGAAGTACTCGAAGGGATGACCTTCCATGGGACGAGACTCGAGGTGCGTCATATTCATGCCGCCGTAGAAGAAGTAGCCCAGGACGTGGTAGAGCGCGCCCGGCTCATGCTTGACGGAGATGACGAGGGTGATCTTGTCGGCGTCTTCGGTGATCTCCATCTTCGGGCCGATGATAAAGAAGCGGGTGTAGTTGCTCTGATTGAAATAAATATTTTCCGCGAGAACGGAGAGGCCATAGAGGCGGGCTGCGGTGCGGCTGGCGACTGCGGCCTGGTTCTTCCTGCCGTCTTCGGCGACGCGCTCTGCGCTTCGAGACGTGGAGAAATACGGCTCGAGCGTCCAGTCTCTGTGCTCATTGAAGAAGGGGCGGCACTGGCGGAAGCCCTGCGGATGGGAATAGACGGTGTCGATGTCGTCCAAGGTCGCGCCGGGAATGCCAAGAAGGTTGTGCTCGATCTTCACCAGCTGCTCTCCGACGACGGCACAGTCGTATTTCTGGATGAGGTCGTAGACTTCTGTGATGCCGCCGGTCGAGGAATTCTCGATGGGGAGGACCCCGTAGTCGATGGTGCCGTCTTTCACGGCTTTCACGACGTCTTCAAATAAAGGGAAATAGGATTCTTCCCGTTCCTTGCCGGCGAATTGCTGCTCCATGGCCTCGTAGGTGTAGGAGCCTTTCGCGCCATAGCAGCCAACTTTGAGTGTATGTGTCATAGGATGTCTCCGAAAAAAAGGTGCTGTCTTCAGGGTTAGCCCGTGGGGCATGGTGCCCTTTGATTGCGGATGAAAGCTTCGCTTGAATGAGAAATGGTGGTGCCGGCGCATAAAAATTAAAAGTGCTGCGGAATTTACGCGCCGTTGTCATCGGAAGCGTAGCCAAGGGTCTTTCCTGGCACTGCGGTCAGTATCACATAAGAACTGGCAGGGAAACGACGCCTTGGTATACGTATTTCTGCTTTCGCACATGCATCGTTTATCGGTCTGCAAGAAAGATTTCTCGCTTCGCTCGAAATGACGATGCGAGAGGGACTGTTGTTCCCCAGTCACTAGTCGCTAGTCACTAGTCACCAGTATCTCATCCAGGATGACAAGTGCCGCAGCGGTCTCGATGACAGGAATCGCGCGAGGGATGATGCAGGGGTCGTGACGGCCGCCGATGGTGAGGAGGGTGTCCTTCCTTTCGGCGAAGTTCACGGTGAGCTGAGGTTTTCCGATCGAGGCGGTCGGCTTGATGGCGAGGCGGAAGATTACGGGAGTGCCGCCGGAAATACCGCCCAAGATGCCGCCATTGTGGTTGGTCTTTGTTTCCACCTTCCCCTCCGCCCAGTGCATGCCATCATTCGCCGCCGAGCCTTTCATCGCCGCAAGACCGAAGCCGTCTCCAAATTCGATGCCCTTCACGGCGGGGATGGAGAACATCATGTGAGACAGCTCGCTCTCCAGCGAATCAAAGAAGGGATCGCCAAGCCCTACGGGAAGGCCGGTCATCATACATTCGACGATGCCGCCGACGGAGTCTCCCTCCGCCTTGGCGGCGAGGATGGCGGCTTCCATCTTCTCACCGATGTCCTTGGTAAGGACGGGGAGCTTCTCTTCACGAAGAGACGCGAAGGTCGCCTCGCTCTCTCCCAAAGGATCGAAGCGGCGGTCCTCGATCCCCGCGATGCGGGTGACATGCGCGCCGATATGGATGCCTTTGGCAGAGAGTACCTGCCGGGCAATGGAGCCCGCAAAGGTCAGGGGTGCGGTGATGCGGCCGGAGAAATGGCCGCCGCCGCGGTAGTCATTGTATCCGCCATACTTCACATGTCCGGTGTAGTCGGCATGTCCGGGGCGCATACAGTCTTTCAGAATGCCATAGTCCTTCGAATGCTGATCGCCATTTCTGATCTCCATCGCGAGCGGTGTCCCGGTCGTGTGGTCATTGAAATAGCCGGAGAGGATCTCAAAAGCGTCCTTCTCCCTGCGCGGGGTCGCCAGTGCGCTGCTGCCCGGAGCGCGGCGCGCCATATCCCTGCGCACGGCGTCCCAGTCGATGGAGATCCCTGCGGGAAGTCCGTCGATGATGCAGCCGATGGCAGTACCATGGGATTCACCGAAAATGGTGACTTTCAGTTTTTGTCCGAATGTATTGCTCATAGAATATGTCCTTTGATGGGTTCAGGATTCAAGGTTCAGGGTTCAAGGGGGGAATAGACGGTAAAACGTCTGGACCAGATGGCATGATCCGCCAGTTAGAAGGGTGCCGCTATGCGGCACATCCATCCTGCGCCTTTGGCGCGCCCCTTCTCCAAGGGGCTGCTCCACTTCTTGAGGACTCCCAATCCCCAGCCACTCATCCCGAATCCCTGCTTTCAAACTTGTGGTGACGGCTTCGCCGCTATGTTAGATGATGGGATTTCCGTATCGTCAGCCTTCCCCTCGAGGGGAAGGTGCCCCGAAGGGGCGGATAGGGCACAAGCGGTATGCAGAGAGAGGCGCTGAAGTCATCCAGTCACAAGCCGTCCCCCGACCCGCTTGAAATCCTCCCAGAATGTCGGGTACGATTTCCGGACGCTTTCCGCGCCTTCGACGGTCAGAGGCGCACTGCATTTGGCAGAGACCGCAGCAAGGGCCATGGCGATGCGGTGATCGTTCCACGAGGAGACGGCGCCGCCGGTGAGATGGTCTTGGCCGCGGATCAAGAGGCCGTCGGGCTTTTCTTCGATGTCCGCGCCGAGCTTCGTGAGCTCGACAGCCATGGCATGGAGACGGTCACATTCTTTCAGGCGCACGCGAGAGGCATGAATGATCTCGGTCGTGCCTTCACTGACAGCGGCAAGGGCGGCGAGCACCGGCACGAGGTCAGGGCAGTCTTCGGCATCGATCACGGTCCCCCGTGTCTTCGATGGCTTAGCTGAGATCATGCCGTCCTCTTCGCGGATGTCTCCGCCCATCTTGCTAAGGATGGTAAGGATCGCTTTGTCCCCTTGTTTTGAGTCAAGGAAAAGTCCCTGCAGCGTGATGCCCGCTCCCGTGAGACCGCTGACTAGCCAGAAGGCGGCCTGCGAGTAGTCCCCTTCCACGGCAAATGCGCCCGCCTTGTAGGACTGCCCGCCCGGGATCTCGTAACGCTCGGGGCTTTTCTCATGGATGGTGATGCCATGACGAGCAAGCGTATCCAGCGTCATATCGACATAGCTCTTCGACTCGAGCGTGGTCGTGCTGATAAGTACGGAGTCATCCCCGGCAAGCGGCAGTGCAAAGAGGAGGCCGGTGAAGAACTGCGAGCTGACATCTCCGGGAAGCGCATAGCGCCCGCCGGGAAGCTGCCCTTTGACCGTGAGAGGAAGACCGTCCCTGTTGTCGAAGGAAATGCCCTTCTCATCAAAGATCCCGTAGTACGGTGTCAGCGGGCGCTCCGAAAGGCGGCCATGCCCCACATAGCGGATGACATTCCCTGAAATAAGACCGAGCGGGATGAGGAAACGCAGTGTCGAGCCGGACTCTCCGGCATCGGCTTCGAGCAGTCCTTCCTGCGGGGAAAGGCCGCCGGAAATATGGAAGGTGAGGCCGTCTTCGGCAGCCTCTTCTGTAAAATGCGCGCCCATCAGCGAAAGGATGCGGACGGTGGCTTCGATGTCCTGTGACGGGGTCACGCCGGAGAGCGTCGTTTCCCCCTTGGCAAGCGCAGCGGCGATCAGCTCGCGATGCGTCATGCTTTTCGAGGACGGCACGCGGAGCACGCCGAAAAGCGGCGCGGGGGTGATGGTGATATGCATAGTGGTACTCCTTGGGGAAAGGGTTCAGGGTTCGGGGTTCGGGGCTAGCCCCTTGATTGGGGATGAAAGCTTTGCTCTCTAGTTAGAAGTGAGGAGTTAGGAGTGGTGGTGCGG
>DLZS01000074.1:0-6225 GCA_003447275.1 Dialister sp. | reverse complement strand
GCGGCGCATAAAAATCAGAAGCGCCGCAAAGTATAAATAGGGCGATGCCCGAAAGTGGTATTCAAGTCACTAGTTACTAGTCACTCGAGGCTCCTAATCCCTAGCCACTGATCCCTAGCTACTAATCATCCCTGCTTTCAAACTTCAGGGTTAGCCCTGGGGCGACTCGCCCCTTGATCGCGAGTGAAAGAGGTTCAGCAGGTTCTATAGGTTCTGAGGGTTCAATGGGGGGTGGTGCGGCGCATAAAAATCAGAAACGCCGCGGAGTATAAATAATGGCGATGCCCGAAGGTCTCTTGATCGCAGGTTTCCCTCGTATCGTCAGCCTTCCCCTCGAGGGGAAGGCTAAGTGGTGCGGCGCAAAGCGCCGAATTTATATTTGCGGCGAAGCCGCCACCACAACCCTGAACCCATCAACCTGAACCCTAAACCCCTTCTTCTATTCCGTCACGATCCAGTCAGCGAGCGATTCTGTCGGGACTTTCACAAGCTCTGCCCGGCCGATTTCTTTCATGACGACTAAGGTGATCTCCTTGCCGCGGCGTTTCTTATCGTGCAGTGCATGCGGAATGAGCTCCTCCGCCGGGACGCCGATGGCGGTCGGAAGCGCGAGCTTCTTCAGGACAGCACGCAGGCGGTCGGTGCATCCGCTCTCCGTATAGCCGAGCTTTTCACTCTGCGCGGAAAGGAGACTCATGCCGATCGCGACGCCTTCGCCGTGGGTGTAGGTGCTGTAATGGAAGTAACGCTCGATGGCATGACCGATGGTATGGCCGAAATTCAGCATCTGCCGGCTGCCATTGTCGTACTGGTCTTCTTCTACGAATTTCGTCTTCTGCAGGACGCTCCGCAGGATGATCTCCTCGATATTTTTCTCCAGATCCTCCTTTGTCTCGATGGACTCGAAGAGCTCGAAAAGCTCACGGTCACCGATGCATCCGTACTTCACCGCTTCGGCCAGGCCATCATGCACGTAGCGGGTCGGCAGGGTGGAGAGCAGGTCCGGATCGATGAATACGCCCTTGGGCTGATAAAAAGCGCCCGCCAGATTCTTCCCGCTTCGAAGGTCGACAGCGACCTTGCCGCCGACAGAGCTGTCGATCTGCGCCAGAATGGTGGTCGGGATCTGGAAGAAATCAATGCCTCTCATGTAGGAGGCAGCGGCAAATCCCCCGAGATCCCCCGGAACGCCGCCGGAGAGTGTCACGAGCGCATCGCTTCTTGACATATCAAAGCCGGCAAGCGCCTCCAGCACATCACCGAAGACACGAAGATTCTTGCTGGCTTCTCCTGCCGGTATAGCGATCACCTTCACGTCAAAGCCGGCGCCCTTTAGGATCTCTCTGATCCTTTCTCCATAGATGCGGCGCACATGATCATCCGTCACGACGGCGATCTTCTCGGCCTTCGTCAGCTGCCTCAGCTTTTCACCGACGCTCGAAAGAAGACCGCGCCCGATCTCGATCCGATACGAATCACTTCCCAGATCAACCTTCACTGTCTTCATGCATGAGTTCCCTCCTTCGTCTGCCTGCCTCATTCAGAAAAGCCTCCATTCCCTCGCTGTCCTCTCTCTCGATCGCATCCCTGAGCGCCTGCAGCTTCTCGCTGAAGCGGTCAATCTCATCCAGCAGCTTCTCGCGGTTCGACAGGAAAAGCGATGTCCACAGACGGCCGTTGATATCCGCCACGCGCGTCTCATCACGGAAAGATCCGCCCATGAAATACTTCGTCTCTTTATTATAGGACTTGCTTTGGATGAGCGCCGTCGCGATGACATGCGTGAGGTCGCTCGTGTAAGCGATCGCACGGTCATGCGCATCGGCTGTCACCTTCGGCACATGCCGGCAGCCGAGCGCGCGCGCCATCTCCTCGATGAGCGTGATGTGCGAGGCGCTGTTTCCCGCCTGCGGGATGATGACGTAGTTCGCGCCGAGGAAAATATCCCCGTCTGACTGCGAGAGTCCCGCCCCTTCATGTCCGCACATCGGATGTCCGCTGATGAAATCCATCCCCTCCGGGAGCTTTGCCTGAATTTTTTCGGCGAAATCATTCTTCACGCCGGCGATGTCTGTCAGCACGGCATCCTTCTTCAAAAGTCCGATCTTCTTTTCAATGAATGCCATCGTCCCCTTTTCCGGTGTGCAGAAAATGACGATGTCTGCGTCTTTCAGATCCTCTTCGGAGATCGAATCCACGATCCCCATCCGAAGTGCTTCCTGCGCGACACTTGCCGTGCGGTTGATCCCGATGACGCGGCTGCCGATGGCCTTGAAGCGTTTGGCAAAGGAGCCGCCCATCAGTCCAAGGCCGATGACGGCGATCGTAAAGTGGCTAAAGTCGTGATTGCTGTCCATGTATGTGCTCTTTTCTGTTGAAATCGTGTTGCTATGGTCATTGTAATATATGAGGGGAAGAGGGTTCAAGGTTTGGAGTTAGCCCATAGAGCGTGCTGTCCCTTGATTATTTGTGAAAGAGGGGTAGCAGGTTCAAAAGGGTTCATCAGGTTCAAAGGGGGGAGGTGGCGGCTTCGCCGCGAGTATATATGGGGCGATGCCCGAAGGTCTGCGAATAACAGGTTTCCCGTTTGGGATTTTCTGACATCGTACTTCTGACCGCGAATGACAAAGATTTCTCGCTTACGCTCGAAATGACGATACGAGAGTCTGCCATCTCCCAGTCACTAGTCACCAGTCACTAGTCACCTATATTTCTCTTCCCACGATCGGAGCGAGCTTTCGAAGATCCCCCATCATATGATCGAAGGTCTCCGGCGTGATGGACTCTGCGCCATCGCACCATGCATGCTCGGGATCATTATGTACCTCGCACATGATGCCATCTGCACCGGCAGCGATCGCTGCCATGGCCATGGACTCTACCATCCAGCGGCGGCCGGTCGCGTGGCTCGGATCGACGATGATCGGCAGGTGGCTCATGCGCTTCACCGCTGCCACCGCCGAAAGGTCGAGCGTATTTCTCGTCGCCTTCTCAAAGGTACGGATGCCTCGCTCGCAGAGGATGACATTGTGATTTCCCTCCGACATGATGTATTCCGCACTCATCAGCCATTCCTCGATCGTCGCAGACATCCCGCGCTTCAGAAGCACCGGCACATGGAGACGGCCGACCGCTTTCAGAAGATCGAAGTTCTGCATATTTCTCGCGCCGATCTGGATGAGGTCGACCTTCTTCTCCAGGAACATGCCGATCTTGTCTGCGCTCATGAGCTCCGTCACGACGGGGAGCTTCTCTTCTCTGGCCGCGGAGATCAGCATATCGAGCCCCTTCTCGCCAAGCCCCTGGAAAGAGTAGGGGGACGTTCTCGGCTTGAACGCGCCGCCGCGCAGCATTGATGCGCCGGACGCCTTCACCGCCGATGCAATGGTGCCGATCTGCGCCGGTGTCTCGATGGAGCACGGCCCTGCCATGACGACGAGCTTCTTCCCGCCGATCTTCACGCCGGCGACATCGATGACCGAGTCCTGCGGATGGAAAGCACGGCTCGCCCGCTTGTATGGTTCCTGCACACGCATGACCTTGTCGACCCATTCATTGCTCAGGAAATCGCGCTCATCGAGGCTCGTCGTATCTCCGACAAGTCCCAGTACGACCTTGCTCGAGCCGCGGCTTCTGTCGACCTGGAAGCCCTTCTCCCGAAGCTCATCCTCAAGTCTTTCAATCTCTGTCAGCGGTGCATTTTGTTTCATAACGATAATCATACGAATTCCTCCTCTTTGCCTTCAGGCAATGCTTCTATGCTGCGTAATGGCTTCGACGTAAAAGAAACGGTCTCTCGATCAGACGCTGCGCCCGATCACCGCTTGCCATCACCCGTCCCCTAACAAAAAAGGACAGGCTCTCGTGGGCCTGTCCTCGATTCCTATCCTGCTTATCTGGAAGGGGTGATCCGCTCATGAGAATTTGTGTACACCAAATAGCCGCAGCCATAATAATAGCTAACGGTAAAGTCATACGCATATGCAGTTCTCATGGTGTCAGAGATCTGTCTCATGGTGGTTCTTCCTTTCGTTCGAAGTTATACCAAGTATAGCCAGTGCCCTGTCGATTGTCAAGAAGATTTATCGGGGCGCAGCGTACCCAGGGACCGGAGGGCTCTCTCGGTCATTCATCTTTCCTATCACAGCCACCCTATCCGCCCTGCGGAAAGCCCCAAAGCCTTGCCCCCTGCCCCTCGAACCGCTATAATAAAGGCACATTAAAATTTTCCCCGCACATGGTGCAGAAAGGCTCTCTCATGGCTGACAATACGATCCCATTCCCGACAAAAGGCAATTTCAAAAAAAATCTCAAGGCAGATGCATTTGAGTCCTACCTCAAGAAGGAAGGGCTGAATTTCTTCCGCCGTCAGGATGCACATGACTCCTACGACACCGTCGTCTTCATGACCGCACTGCCTGCGGGCAAGCACCGCCTGGTCTGCGCCGTCATCACGGATAACAGCATGTACACCCTGATCCGCGTCCACCTCGGCACCGCGCCGAAGGGTCCGGCCAGAAAGACCTTCGTTCCTTTCCTGAACAAGCTGAATGGGGAGCATGCCATCGTGAAATACACGATCGGCAGCGATGATAACGTCTTCCTCGATGTCTGCGTGACCTCCACGAACGAACACTTCGACCCTGAGACCGTCCGCGACACGCTGAATGTCCTCGTCTTCCATCTGGGTGAATGCTACGAAGACGTCGCCCGCCGTCTCGATAAACCGGGCGATGCCACAGACGGATTCTCGCTGTGATGGGGACTAGAGATTAGGATCTTCAGACTTGGAGACTTCAGACAAAAAGGACTTTTGATTCGCAAAAATCGAAAGTCCTTTTTCGTGTTCATGGAGCTATTATTTTACAGCCCCTTTTTACATCTAGTATTCCATGTCATAGGCTTGCAACGCCAAAAGACATTCCATATACTAGACAAAGAAAGATTGTATTTAGATCAAAGAGGATACCATCTATGAAATATACTTTCATGCAAAAAAACAACAAAGTGATGGACGTAGAAATGGATCCCTACTATGGAGATGTAGAAGAGATCCTGCAAGTACACGATTCTCGAAGAATTCCATTATCCGTTCAATATCGGGACAAAAGGATGAAAGAGAAAAAGGCTTTCCAGGAATGGATCAATTATAGAAACATTCCGAAAACAAGAGCACTTGCGGGAAACGTATTTAAAAACACAGACATACGAATCAATTCATTGTCTCTAAAAAGTTTGGGACTCAACCTAAACGATCAATACTGGTTTAAACCATACGGCAGCCTCATGCAGTGGGAAGATGTCAATTTCTTTGAAAATGACTTTTCGAGACATCCGCTCGGCATGAGTTTCCGAAATGAAATCACCTCATGGGAACCTCCCACAGGATTTTCCCCTGACTACAGCTCCAATGGAAACCTGCCTAAATACTGGTTTATTCAGAATGACATACGCTATCTTGCCAAAGCAGGTAAAAAGCCGTATTATCAGCAAATTACTAATGAAATCATCGCAAGTAAAATTCTTCAAAAAGCAAAATTACCTCATGTAACTTATGAAGTAAAAAAAATAGAGAAGAATATCTACTCCATTTGTCCAACCTTTATTACCCCGGATACAGAATACATTCCAGCTTATGAAATTTTACAGGTACTTCCTTTTAAAAGGCAGGATGGAGCATACCGGCATTTCATCGCATGCGGAGAGAAACTAGGCATTCCCCATATCAAACAGGATATAGATGCCATGCTGCAATTTGATTATCTCATCAATAATACAGACCGGCATTTCGGAAATTTTGGATTTATCCGCAATGTCAATACCTTGGAATTTCAAAGCGTAGCCCCCATTTTTGATAACGGCAATTCACTTTGGTTTGATTCACCCGTAGAACTGATCAGTCCATTCAAACAACCAGCTTATCCATTTTCAGAAAAACAGGAAAAACAGGTCAAACTAACCGATTTTGCAAATCACTGGTTTGAAAAGCTCCCTTCGGACTGGATTGAAAACACCATCCGGGAAGAACTTGCAAAAAATGAGCTGATAAGCAAAGAACGTGCTGCCAAAATTAGTGCAACGGTAAAAATACTGCAAAGCAACCTGATCATTTATGCACATGCCCGAAAAAGAAAAGAAGAGCAACAGGGATAAAACAAAGGGGCTGTGAAGAAATGAGGATTCATTTCTTCACAGGCCCTTTTTACTTTGCTTTCATTTGGTTCA
>DLZS01000010.1:0-4385 GCA_003447275.1 Dialister sp. | reverse complement strand
GGAAGGCTTCGATACGAGAATACCATCTTCAAAAAAAAGGCGGCGAAGCCGCCACCTGAACCCTGAACCCCATGAAAGCAAAGTAAAAAGGAGCTGTGAAGAAATGCGGATTCATTTCTTCACAGCTCCTTTCATTTTGACCGGATGCCTACTGCTCGCAGGGCTCTTTCACCTTGTACCACCAGCAGTACATGGCAGGTACGACGAGGAGTCCGATCGCGGTCGCAAGGAGAAGACCGCCGATGAAGGAGACGGCGAGCGGACGCCAGAAGGGATTCGGAATCAGGGGCACGAAGCCCAGAACATCCGTCACCGAAGAGAGCATGATGGGGCGGAAACGGAGTGCCGCCGACTCGACGACGGCGTCATATGGTGTCTTCCCGCTTTCCAGATGCTGGCGGATCTGATCCAGAAGGATGATGCTGTTTCGGATGACCATGCCGGAGAGCGCCACAAAGCCGATGATGGCGACGAAGCCGATCGCCTGCCGCGTTACCAGCAGTGTCAGGATCGCGCCGATGAGTCCGAGCGGTCCGGTCACGACAGCCATGATGAGCTTGGGAATATTTCCCAGCTCGAACATCAATACCATGAGGACGAAGAAGACCATCATAGGCATGGCACCTACGATGTAGGTCATGGACTTCTCGCTCCACTCAAGCGACCCATCCTTCTCGAACGTCACCCCTTCCGGAAGGCCGGCCCGGAAGGCTTTGAGATCCGTATCATAGAGCGCCATGGAGACGGAGTCTGCCTTGGCTCCGCCTGTTACATCTGCCCGAAGCGTGATGGTCGGCTTCAGATCTCTGCGCCAGATGGTGCTTGTCTCATTTTCATAAGACAGATCCGCAAATTCACCCAGTGGGACGTAGCGGCCATTTCCCACATGGACAGGCAGTGAGTCGAGGCTGGCCAGACGCGATACATTATCTCCTTCCAGCTTGAAGGAGATCGGGATGAGCTGATCGCCCTGATACGACTCAGCCACCTTGTAGCCGGAGAGCTTCACGTAAAGATCCTGCGATACCGCATAGTTATCGATCCCCAGCTCGCGCACCTTGTCCTGATTGATCTTGAGCTTCAGTGTCGGTGTCTCCTGCGGCCAGTCGAGGCTCGCATTCGTGACATTCGGATTCTGCTTCATGATGGAGAGTGCTTCAGAAGCCAGCTTCACTGTCTCATCGATGGATTCGCCCGACAGGCGGAACATCACCGGATACTCGGACGGCGGGCCGGTCGTGATGAGACGGGTATGTGCCTGTGCATCCGGATATTTCTCCGTCACCGTATCCATGATCTCTCGGCGAAGCGCATCACGGCTCTTCTGGTCTGTCGCGACGATGATCATCTGCCCATGCCCGTCTTCCGGTGCTTTGGGATCAAAGAGCAGGATGAAACGCGGCGCGGTATCACCGATGTATGTCGAGAAGGAGGATACACGCTCATCCCCATAGAGTGTATCGGCGATGCCGTTCATGACACGCTTTGTTTCCTGTATGGAAGCCCCTGAGGGGAGATTCACATCCAGAATGATTTCCGGACGCACCGAGTCGGGGAAGAATTCCTGATTCACCAGCGGAATCATCGCAAGCGTCAGACAGAAAAGGCCGGCAGTCCCCACGATGACCGTCTTCTTGAAATGGATACAGAGCGCAATGAGCTTGTAGAAAATCCGGTACGCCTTGTCTCCGATGAACGATTTCCAGCTTTTCCCCTTTTCGCGTGCTTCCTTCTCCTTCTCTTCCTTTGTTTTTACTTGAATGAATTTGTATCCCAAGACAGGGCTGACAAAGATGGATGCCACCCAGGAGAGGAGAAGGGCTGCTGCGATGACCCAGAAGAGTGCCGCGCAGTACTCCGATGTCTGGCCTTCTGCCATCCCGACGGGGATGAAGCCCGCCGCCGTGATGAGCGTCCCGGCGAGCATCGGCTTCGCGCAGCTCTTATAGGCCGCTTCCGCCGCTGACAGGCGGTCCATGCCTTCTTCGAGCTTCACCTGCATCATCTCGATGACGATGATCGCATCATCGACAAGAAGACCAAGGGAGACGATGAGCGCTCCCAAAGACACGATATGCAGATCGATCCCCTGCCATTTCATGAAGAGGAAGGTCGCACACACGACGACCGGGATACAGAGCGCCAGCACGATGCCGCTCCAAAGTCCGAGCGAGAGGAAGGACGCCGCCATGACGATCACGATGGCCTCCAAGAGCGACTCCGTGAAATCATGGATGGACTCATTCACCACCTTCGGCTGATCCGCCACGAGCCCGATGTCCATGCCCGCCGGAAGATCTGCCTTCGACCGCTCGATCTCCCGATTGAGATTGTCCCCGAGCGTCAGGTTATTCCCGCCCACCCGCATCGAGACCGCGATACCGATCGCCGGTTTGCCATTGAAATAGAAAAGGGAAGACTCCGGCGTCGTGTAGGTCTGCGTGACCTTTGCCACATCGCCCAGATGGAAGCTCCGCTCGCCCACATGGATCGGGATATTCTCCAAGGCTTCCACACTGCCTAGGAGACCGTCCACGCGGATCGCCACATTGCGAGACGATGTATGGATCGTCCCTGCCGGCATCATCGCCGACTGCTGCTGAAGGATGCGGAATACATCGGATGGATTCATCCCGAAGGAGGCGAGCTTATTCTGATCCATCTCGATGTAGATATTCTGCTCCTGCACCCCCAGGAGCTCGACCTTCTGCACATCCTCTACAGCGGCGAGACGACGGCGCAGCATTTCCGCTGACTTACGCTTCTCCTCATAGGAAAAGCCGTCCCCCGTCACTGCGTAGATCGAGCCATAGACATCATCGAAGCGGTCATTCACATACGGACCGTACACACCGGCGGGAAGAGCGGCCTTCTCATCATTCACGAGATTTCGCACCTCATGCCAGCGCGTTTGGATATCCTCCTTCTTGACCGAGTCCTTCAGATTCACATAGATGACCGTCTTGCCATCATGCGTGAAGGACTTCAGATAGTCCAGCCCCTTCGTATCCTGGAGCTTTTTCTCGAGCGGATCCGTCACCTGCTCGGTAATCTGCTCCGCTGTCGCGCCCGGCCAGGCCGCCGACACCACCGCCTGACGGATGGTGAAGTCCGGATCCTCACTGCGCCCCAGATGGAAATACGACCACAAGCCTCCCAGGAGGATGAAGAAAATGAAGAAATAGACCACCGGCTTGTGCTTGATGGCCCACTCTGCCAGATTCAGCCCTTTCATACGCGTACCTCTTCTCCTTCAGCCAGTTTCGAGACGCCCGCCGTCACGATGCGGTCACCCTTGGCAAGTCCTTCGATGATCTCCACCGTATCCTCGCCGTAGCGCCCCACCTTGACCGGCGTCAGCGTCACCTTGTTATCCCGGATCACCCAGACAGACGGCTTCTGATCCTGCGTCGCCATCGCAGAAAGCGGGATCATGATGCCCTTACCGCCCTCTCTGTCACCAAATTTCACCTCTGCCGTCATGCCGACGGCGATATTCTCCGGCGGATCGACCAAAGTCACCTTCGCATCATATGTCCCCGTCTGCGCATTCGGTGCAGCCGCTACTTCGCGGACGCGCCCCTCTACGCTCACATTCGGCAGCGCCCAGAATGTCACCGTACACGGCATCCCCACCGAATACTCCCGATACTGCTTCTCTGTCAAAGAAATGTAGACATCCAGCTGCGAATCATCAATGATCGACACCACCGGTGTCCCCGCCGCGACGACCTGCCCCACCTCATAGAGCGTCGCGCCGACGATCCCATCGCGATCTGCCGAAAGCACCGTAAAGCCGAGATTATTCTCCGCGCGCGAGAGCGCCGCCTGTGCGGACTCGAGCTGCGCCGCTGCAAGCTCCGCCTGATTTCTCGTCTGATCAATGGCAAGATCAGAGATCGCTGACACCGAGTGCAGCTTCTCATACCGCGCCAGCGTCGACTGTGCGAGGCGATACGATGCTTCCGCCGCATTCAGCTGCGAACGCGCCGCCGCTGCCTGCTCCTCCGCATCCTTCGAGTCTACCTTGAAGAGCGCCTGCCCTGCGCTGACCCGCTCACCGGATGTGACGTAGCGCTGCATGATCCGACCTCCCACCTGAAATGCCAGAGGCGATTCAAAAAAACCATGCACCGTGCCGGAGAACGTATTCTTCACGCCCGACTCCGTCTCACCGATGACCATCGACTTCACCAAAGGCGCCTTTGGCGCCGCTGCCTTCTCTGCTCCGCACCCCGCCAGCGCGATCGAAGCACCTATAAGCATCACACCGATATACATAGCTAAACGTTTCATAGACTGACTCCTTGTATGATAAAAGTGACTGGTGACTTGTGACTAGGGATTAGGGATTAGGGATTGGGGATTAGGTTTGCGATACGAGA
>DLZS01000031.1:23375-27095 GCA_003447275.1 Dialister sp. | reverse complement strand
TTAGAGGATGGTATTCTCGTATCGCAGCCTTCCCCTCTAGGTAATGCTATTAAGTTAAGCGGCAGAACGTTCTCGGCTCCCCATCGGGGGAGCTGCCCGAAGGGGAAAGCAAGTCGCTACGACGTTAATTCTGACTGCAATTGTATGTCGATTGAAAGTCCTCTTCATCGATATACGCAATACTAGTCCTAGTCACTCATCCCCAGCCACCTCACAGCACGCAAAAAAGCCGCCTTGAGATCATCAAGGCGGCTTTTCTTAGTTGCCAAATACGTCCTTTCCTTCCTCCGGTGCTTCCGGTGCTTCCGCCTTGCAGTACTTGATCTGCTTGCAGATGCACTTGTCCTTCAGCTTGTACAGCTCGGGCAGGAAATCCATCAGCTTCGTAAAGGTCTCATCATTGATCCTGTACTTCGTCCACAGACCCTCACGACGCGCATTCACCACGCCGGACTCGATCAGGATCTTCATGTGATAAGACAGCGTCGACTGCGACAGCGTGAAATTCGAAAGAATGTCGCAGGCAGACATTTCCCGGCATGACAGCATGTCGATCACCCGCAGTCGCGTCTCATCGGAAAGTGCTTTGAAAATCAATGCAAACTCTTTATAACTTGGCTGAAAATCCATAACAAAACCTCTCTTCTTCCAGTCCACGTGCGCCGTCTCTGTCCGCCGCCTGTTATCGATAGATTTAAATGTATAGAAAACATTTTATCGCAAATGAAGCGGACTGTCAAACGGGGAAAGAGGATGGATTTGGGGTTAGCCCTTGGGGCAGGGTGCCCCTTGATTATGGATGAGACTCTACTCGAATGAGGAATGAAGGTGGCGGCTTCGCCGATTGGCATAAATAGCCTTCCCCTCGAGGGGAAGGTGCCCCAAAGGGGCGGATAGGGCACTCACGGCATGAAAGAGAGCGGAAAATGCGTCTCAAGCAGGTGATTTACGGCAGCAGCCGAGCGTCGATTTTTGTAAACGGCAATGACCGAAGGCAACATTGAATAACCAGTCACCTGACACCCCTAATTCTCAGAGATCTCAAGGAAGCTATCGCCATGCATGCCCAAGAGTTCTTGACCGCCCCATGTGATCGTGCTACAATGAAGATGCGAAATGGATTCCAGCATCCGTAAAAGCACAAAAGAATGAGCCCCCTTGAGATCTCGACCATCTCAAGGGGGCTCTTCTTGTTCAAAGCACAAGAATAAGCTTCGGCTTATCACTCACTGCCCCTTTACCGGTCAAGCCATTTGCAAATGTAGTACGTGACTACACTTGCTGCGACCGAGAGAAAAAATGATTCCAGCATTCGCAAAAGCACCTCCCTTCAGTCACAAGACTATGCATGGGGAGTTGCAGTGTGACGTGTATAGTATATCATACGTCTTATTGCACAAAAAACGACTTTTATGTTTGCGGCGCTTTCTCATTATTATGCGCCGCACCAACATTTCTAATTTCTAATTTCTCATTTCTAATTTCTCATTCGAGCAAAGCTTTCATCCACAATCAAGGGGCAGCACGCCCCAGGGCTACCCCTTTTTAAATGTCCAATACCTCGGCACGAAGATGTCTTCATAAAGATTGATGGCGAAATTATCAGTCAGCCCCGAGATGTAGTCGACAGCCGCACGGGGAATGTCGCCCCCGGCGAGGCGGAGCTGCTTCTCCGGAAGACGGTCGTAGCAGGCCCCCGACCTGTCCTTCTCCGTGTAATAGGAAAAGAGCATCTTCACCACATGGCTTCCGCGATTGCGATCGGGAATGAGGTTATCCGACATATAGACGGCGCGGAACATGAATTTCCTGAAATCCAAAAGGATCCTGTCGCCCTCCTCACACATATGGATGCCGTCCGTCTCATCCTGCATCGAATGCTCCACGACGTCAGTCACCATCGCAGTGATCATGGAGGAGTGCGTCGTCCCGATGCGCCGTCGGATCTCCTCGGGCACATCCGTCGCGGTGATGAGCCCCATGGACTCCGCATCCTCATAGTCGTGGCAGAGGTAGGCGATGCGATCGGCATACTTGATCAGACTGCCTTCGAGCGTGTGCGCCTTGAGCGGCCCGCAGTGGTTCAGCATGCCGTCGAGCACAGGGAGCGTCAGATTCAGCCCCGCGCCGTCCCGTTCGAGCCTCTCTGCGATGCGGACGCTCTGCTCATTATGCTCGAAATGGCCATAGATCTCCTTCAGCGCCTGCTCCCCGACGTGGCCAAAGGGCGTGTGCCCGAGGTCATGTCCGAGCGCGATCGCCTCCACGAGGTCTTCATTCAGGGACAGTGCGCGCGCCATCGTCCGCCCGATCTGTGCGACCTCGAGGGTGTGCGTCATCCGCGTCCGATAATGATCGCCCTGCGGCGCGATGTAGACCTGCGTCTTGTGCTTCATCCGCCGGAAGGAATTGCTGTGGAGGATGCGGTCACGATCCCGCGCAAAGTCCGTTCGGAGCGGATCCTTCGCCTCCGCATGCGCCCGCTTTGCCTCCTTCACATGAAAGGCGCGCGGCGACAGGACATCGTATTCTCTCTCTTCGATCCGTTCCCGTGGATTCATAGTGAGCCTCCTTGGAAAAATGATGATGTGTTTATTTTATTGTAGCATAAAAAGAGTTCGGGGTTCACCCGTGGGGCGTGCTGCCCTTTGATTCCATTTGAAAGCCGCGATGAGTAGCTAGGGATTAGGGATTAGAAATCTCAAGTGACTTGAATACCACTTTCGGGCATCGCCCCGTTTCGTCATCCTGAGCGGCGAGAAACGTCATATGTGAGATAACGAATGCCAGAACAGCTGCGACCTGAGCCCTCGATCTCGGCGAAGCCGCCACCTTCATTCCTAATTCCTCATTCACGCAAAGCTTTCATTCATAATCAGTGGGCGGAGCCGCCCCATAGGCCAGCCCCTCGCCCTTCCTTTATGCTATAATGAAGAAAAGAAAGGGGGCTTTCCCATGAAACTCACAAAGTATCTCTCCATCTTCGCGCTCACCGGTGCGCTTCTTTTGGCGATGCCTTCTGCAGAGGCTTCGCTCTGGCCGGGACTGGGGACAACAGCCCAGGAACGCTCGGGCGCTTTCCGCACGGATACCTTCGACACGGATCATGCGGTGATGAAGACGCCCTATCTCCTCTCGCAGACCAACAATGCGGAGTACGCCGGCAAGGTGAATGCCGTCATCGGCCGCGAAAAGGCTGACTTCACGGCGTCCCTCCGCAAGGAGAATGAATACGGCAAGACGCTTGGCTGGATGACCTGGCATGAAGGGATGATCGGCAACTACATCAATAACACGCAGGGCATCACGAGCATCGTCCTCATCTCTCAGATGCTCCGCGCCGGTGCCGCGCATGGCGAAACGCACGCCAAGGGGCTCACATGGAACAGCGCCGGCGATCTTCTCTCCCTGAAGGATATCCTTCCTGATCTCACGGTCTATGATGTGAACCAGTGCATCGAGGTGACTGCGAAGAAGAAGAACATTCATCTCTTCGAGGATCATGCCGTGACGGAGCTTCCGACCAATTTCTACGTCGGTAAGAACCGTGTGGTCTATGCCATTTATCAGCCCTACGACATCGCTCCCTACTCCGAAGGTGTCGTATCGATCGCGATCGGGAAAATATAAAAGCTGGTTCAAGGTTAGGGCGTGCCGCCCCCCCTGATTGCGTTTGAAAGTCTTGCGCGAATGAGAAATTAGAAATGAGAAATGCGAAAT
>DLZS01000031.1:20172-23181 GCA_003447275.1 Dialister sp. | reverse complement strand
GAAATGGTGGTGCGGCGCATAACAATAAGGAAGCGCCGCGGAATTTCATATAAAGGGGTATTGGGGCGCTTTATGAATTGCGCGCCCCTTCCTCCACTCCTCACTCCTCACTTCTCACTTTTCCCCGACGTTTTTCAGGAAAATGAGATTGTCTTAGCATGACAAATCAAAAGCACCCGCAGCGAAGGGGTACGCTGCGGGTGCTTTTTTGATGGCTTTTTTATCTGTCTCTTTCTCTGGTACGGCAGAGGCCGCGTTCACAGTTGCGCAGGAAGCGGAGAAGATGCTCCATCTCCGGTGTGGACGGGAAGTCCTGTTCCATTTCTTCGATGGCTTCAGAGAGCTTCATACCGGAGCGGAAAATGATGCGATAGGCCTTCTTGAGGAGGCTCTTGCCTTCCGGCGTGATGCCATTTCTGGAAAGTCCGACGCTGTTCAGCCCTACGACGCGGGCCGGATTGCCATCTGCGATGACATAAGGGCAGACGTCCTGCACGATCTTGGACATGCCGCCGACCATAGCACAGGCGCCGATCTTGACGAACTGGTGAAGGCCGCTCATGCCGCCGATGACGGCATGGTCTTCGACAGTGACATGGCCTGCCGCGCCCGAGAAGGAGGACATGACGATGTGATCGCCGAAGCAGCAGTTATGTGCGACGTGGGTATACGCCTGCAGCATATTGTAAGAGCCGATGCGTGTCTCGCAGTTCTCCCCGGTCGCTCTGTGAATGGTGACGTATTCACGGAGAAGATTGTGATCGCCGATGACGACGGTGCTGTATTCGTCTGCGAATTTCAGATCCTGCGGGTCTTCTCCAATGACCGCATGCGGATAAATGTGATTCTCTTTGCCCATGCGGACATTCTTCGCGATGACAGCGTGCGGCCCGATGATGGTGCCTTCGCCGATCTCGCAGTTTTCTCCGATATAGGCATACGCACCGATGACGACATTCTTGTGAATGATCGCGCTCGGATGAATCACGGCCGACGGATGGATATCCGGTGCCTCATTTTTCAAGACTTTGAGTTCCATTGTTCTTTCCCCTTTATGACAGCTTGCACTGATCTTTTGATCGCCCGAAGGCGAATTTAAATTTTCATAATACATAATCCGTTCGCAAGCAGTCGAATTATACTTCCATCTCAAGCGAAATCCGGCGTTTTGTCGCCGTTTATTATTATTCTCTCTCTATTTCGCTGATTTTTAACCATTTTCAATTTTTGAAAAAGCTTCAAACGGCAGCCGGCATGATGCCGGAGGTCCCTTCTGCCCTTTTATTTCTTATCTTCCGGGCCTTCATTCGGGTCGAGAAGATAGAAGAGGAAGTCCGCTTCTGCCTTGTGCACGCCCTCGACCGAGCATTCGCAGTGGACCTTTCCCATACGGCCGATGATCTTCTTGATGACAGCCTTGGTGACCATCTGGTCGCCGGGGAGGACCGGAGAGCGGAAACGAACATGGTCCATACCGGTGAACAGCGGGATGAGGCCTCTGTTTTCTTCCGGATACTGGAGCGCTACGCCGCCGACCTGCGCCATGGCTTCACAGATGAGAGCGCCCGGCATGACGGGATGTCCCGGGAAATGTCCCTGGAAAAATGGTTCATTCATGGTGACGGATTTCACGCCGACCGCATAGTCCATCGGGACCAGCTCGGTGATCTTGTCGACCAGGAGCATCGGGTAGCGATGCGGCAGGATTTCCATGATTTCTTCTACGTTGAGTTCCATAAGTGTTTCCTCCTTGAAAATGACGGGGTTCTTATCGATGATGACTATCGCTCGCAGGCAAAGGGTTTCCTCCAAGGATAGAAGAGGGGATTCATTATTATTTCTTCAGAGCCTGCAGCTTTTCGGACAGCTCGGCATTCAGCTTGTGGCTGCCGAGGACTGCGATGATGTGCGCCTCAAGCGGGCCTACGAGGGAAATGTCGCCCAGAATATCCAAGATCTTGTGACGGACCAGTTCATCCTGAAAGCGGAGCTTCGAGAGACATTTGTCTTCGGAGTAGACGACCGCATTTTCCAGCGTGCCGCCTTTGCCAAGCCCCATCTTTCTCATGGCTTCAAGCTCCCATGTGAAGCCGATGGTCCGGGCAGGAGAGATCTCCTTGCGGTAGCTCTCTTCGTCAAGGATCACATCCAGTGTCTGGCAGCCGAGGAGCGGATGCGGATTCATGGATGTGAAGGTCACACGAAGGCCATCATAGGGGAGCGCCGCGATGAATTTCTTATCGCCCTCATAGACAGCGACGCTGTGATCGAGCGTGAGGACCGGGATGGTCTCTTCCTGCTCTTCGATGCCGGCTTCGAGCACCATGTCGACAAAGGTCTTGGACGAGCCGTCTCCGACCGGCGGCTCGGCAGAGTCCATCTCGATCAGGCAGTTGTCGATGTGGAGCGCAAAGAGTGCGGAGAGGACATGCTCGACGGTGAAGACCTTCGCCGCGCCGTCCTCGAGCGTAGTCGCGCGCATGGTATTGGTGATATTCTGGCTCTTCGCAGCGACTGTCGGTGCGCCAGGGAGATCGCTTCTCCGGAAGAGGATGCCCGTCCCTGCTTTGGCCGGATGCATGGTCATGGTCACAGGCAGCCCGGAGTGCAGGCCATTGCCTTTGTAGGTGACGGATTTCTGGATGGTGTGCTGTTTTCTATTCACGATGAGTACCTTTCATGAGAAAGAAAGATCACGGCAAGAAGCGGCCGGAATGCTCCCGATGCAAAGCCCCGTCCCCGCGATGCCATTATATATGTATTCATGATAACTAGTTAATTATATACTTTTTTCAAGAACTGTTCAAGATTTTTCGCAGTTTTTTGAGAATCTCGGAAGCAGTGACTGGTGACTAGGAATGAGTGGCTAGGGATTAGGGATTAGGGATTGGACTAGGAGACATCTGATTCCTGCATCGTCATTTCGGGCGAAGTGAGAAATCTTTGCCAAGGGACTCACTCTTTCCCCATATGTGCCGCGCTGTTCCGCTTTCCTCATCTGTCTTTCAT
>DLZS01000031.1:1413-19895 GCA_003447275.1 Dialister sp. | reverse complement strand
GACGATACGAGGGAAACCTGCTGCCCACTCACTTTCGGGCATCGCCCCGTTTCGTCATCCTGAGCGGCGAGAAACGTCGTATGTGAGATAACGAATGCCAGAACAACTGCGATCTGAGCCATCGATCGCGGCGAAGCCGCCACCACCATTCCTCATTCCTAATTCCTAATTCTTCATTTAAGTAGAGCTTTCATCCGCAATCCATGGGCGCCCCGCCCCCGAACTTCCCCTGAACCCTCCAGCCTGATTCCTCTTGCTGAAATCTCGTAAGGACTCTATACTAATAGAAGTAACTCATTCCTGATAAGGAGATCTCTATGAAAAATTTCCTCGCACAGGAGCATGAGAAGCTCTCACTCTGGTGGGCGGCGATCTCCGCCAAAGAGATCACGCTCTACCTGCTGCTCACCCTTGCCCTTCTCCTCCCTGTTTATCTATACTATGCCGCGCTCGGCATCACGGGGCTCACGGAGTGGTACCGCTGCCTTCGCAACTTTGCCGAATGCGGCCTGCTCTTCTTCCTGACCGAGCTCGTCACGAGGCGCAGCCTTCTGCATCCCTTCTGGCGGATCGGATACATCCCCTTCTTCTCATGGATCCTAATCTTCCCCTACGTGCTGACGCACGCGGTGAACGGCATGACGGACGCCTCCTTCAACCACCTCTCGCCCTACTTTCTGACCGCGATGGCGATCCTGCTCCTCCTCTTCTTCGTGATGAATGTGATCAGCCGCGTCTATGTCGGCAAACGGCTCGCGACGCTGATCTGTCTTGCGCTCGTCTGCTTCTTCACCTTCAATGCCTTCATCTTCCTCACGCATTACGAATTCATGGGGATCATGATGACATCGAAGGAAATGTTTTTCGCTCTGACGAATACCAGTCGCTGGTTCGAACGCATCGTACTGTCGCACATCTCACTCATGCTGCTCCTCTTCTTCCTCACGCTGGCGCTCGCCTTCGCGGCGCTCTACGCGAAATGGATCTACCGCAGCGCCTACTGTCTCTCTCCGAAGTGGATCCCGAAGAACAGAAAGTCCTACTCCGTCATTCACCGTATGCTGCAATTTCTCGTTTTCTTCGGCTGTCTGTGGCTCTTCCTGCGTTGGGCGAGTGAATGCTTCCCCCTCCACGACTACGAAACCGCCAAGCAGTACAATGAATATATCGAGTACATAAAAAATACGACCCTGTGAGTATGGACAGACCCCCAATCCTGATCCCCAGTCACCCCACCCGAAAGGACCCTCCCATGAACATCAAAGAAGAAACCCGCAAAATGAAGCTCGCCTCTCCCATTCTGGCTGCGGCTTCGCTCGAAAAAAGGAATCACGCACTCGCCCTCATCCGTGAATCGCTCCTTGCAAGCAAGGAAGAGATCTTTGCCGCCAATCACAAAGACCTCGCGCTGGCAGAAGAAAACGGCATCGCCCCTGCCGTCAAGAAACGCCTCAAATTCGATGAAGGAAAGCTCGCTGACGTAGAAGCAGAGCTCACCGGCCTCATCGCTCTGCCGGATCCGATTGATCGCGTGACGCTCGCCCGCGAGCTCGACGAAGGGCTCTCTCTCTACCGTGTGACCTGCCCCATCGGCGTCATCGGCGTCATCTTCGAAGCCCGCCCCGATGCACTGGTACAGATCTCCTCCCTCTGCCTGAAGAGCGGCAACTGTGCCATCCTAAAGGGCGGCAAAGAAACGACCTACACCAACCGCGTCCTCTTCCGCCTGATCCGGAAGGCCGCCATCGCTGCCGGTCTTCCGGAGAATGCGCTGCTCCAGGCCGAGCAGCACAATGAGATCGACGAGCTTCTCGAATGTCACGAATCCGTCGACCTCCTCATCCCGCGCGGCTCGAATGCATTCGTGCAGTACATCATGTCTCACACCGCGATCCCTGTCCTCGGCCATGCAGACGGCGTGTGCCATATCTACGTCGACAAGGACTATGAGGAAACGATCGCCATCCCCGCCATCGTGGATGCCAAGGTGCAGTATCCCGCCGCCTGCAACGCAGTCGAGACCATCCTGGTTCATCGGAGCATAGCGAAGGATCTCCTGCCGAAGCTCGCCCGCGCCCTCACCGATGCCGGCGTCACGATCCGCGGCACGAAAGAGGTGAATGACATCATCCCTGTCGATGTCATTCCTGAGAGCGAAAGCTTCCACAAGGAATACCTCTCCCTCACCCTTGCCATCAAGCTCGTCGGCGACCTGGACGAAGCGATCTCCCATATCAATACCTTCGGTAGCCATCACACCGACTGCATCATGACGAAAAATGAAGCGGCTGCCAAACGCTTCATGGCACTCGTCGACTCCGCAGGCGTCTATCAGAATGCCTCCACCCGCTTCGCTGACGGCTTCCGCTACGGCTTCGGCGCAGAAGTCGGCATCTCCACCTCCAAGATCCACGCCAGAGGCCCTGTCGGCCTTGAAGGCCTCATCTCCTACAAGTACAAGCTCTTCGGCCACGGCCAGATCGTAGGCGACTACGCATCGGGGAAGAAGCAGTTCCATTTTAAGGATCTGAAGTAATGAGTGACTAGTGACTAGTAGCTAGGGATTAGGGATTAGGTTCAACGAGGACGGTGCGGCGCCGCGCCATCCCCCACGCAAAAGACGGGCGGCAGAAACGAAATCGTTTCTGCCGCCCGTTTTACCATTGTATGACACCCGATGAGGTTCAGGGTTTAGAGGAGAGGTCTCAAGTGACTAGTGACTCTCTCGTATCGTCATTTCGAGCGTAAGCGAGAAATCTTTGTCATTTGCGGTCAGGCGGTCGATATCAGGGAATCCCAAACGAGAAACCTGCTTATCCGCAGACCTTCGGGCATCGCCATTATTTATACTCTGCGGCGCTTCTATATTCTGATGCGCCGCACCGCCATTTCGCATTTCTCATTTCTAATTTCTCATTCAAGCAAAGCTTTCATCCCCAGTCAAGGGGCAGCACGCCCCACAGGCTAGCCCTGAACCCATCAACCTTTTTACTTCACATCCACGACGCCGAATTTTCCATCCTGCATCTTCATCAGGATCAGATCGACGACCGGATCGCGCTTTTCGTCGAAGCTGAATGTGCCGCAGACCCCCTTGAAGTCCTTCATCTGTGCCAGTGCATCGCGGATCTTCTTGTGATCGGTGGTCGTACCCGCACGCTGCATCGCATCCATCGCCATGTAGACGCCGTCATACGCACTGGCGGCGAACTGATCAGGCGCACGGCCATAGGCCTTCGTGTAGTTTTCCACGAATTTCTGCACCTTTTCATCCTTGCGATCCGCCGACCACATGGACGACACATAGACATTGTCCGCGGCTGCGCCTGCCATCTTGCCCAGCTCCGGCGAAACGAAGCCATTGTCCCCCAGGACCGGCTGATCCATCCCCATCTCTCTCATCTTCTTCAGGATGCGGGAGCCTTCCTGATAGTAACTGCATACGACGATGACATCCGGAGCCTTGTGCTGGACATTCGTCAGCTGCGCGGAGTACTCGCTGTCCTTGCTGCCGAAGGTCTCGACATCGATGACCTGCACGCCTTCTTCTTCCATCGTCTTTTGGAAATATTTCTGTGCGGTCACATGCTGCTCATTGTCATGGGCATAGAGGATCGCTGCGGTCTTGTAGCCTAAGAGCTTGTGCGTCTTCTTCACCGTCTGTGGGATATTCTTCGACTCCGGTACGGAATTTCTGAAAATGCAGTCTCCGATATCCGTGATGTTTTCCGCCGTGACGGAGATCTCCAGCGACGGCACCTTTGCATTCTGGATGATGGGGCCTGCCGCCTTCGCCTCATTGGATGTCATCGGCCCGATGATCATCGATACCTTCTCCTGGATCAGCTTCTTCGTCGCATTCATCGAGTCCGCCGGAACAGCCTTCGTATCCTCCACCAAGAGATCGATCGGGAAATTGCCCTTCTTATTGATCTCCTCGACAGCGAGGCGTACGCCCTCCTCCTCCGACTTGCCATATGCGGCCGCACCGCCCGTCAGCGCTGCCGTGAAGCCGATCTTCGCCGCATTCTTCGCGCCGGAAGACACCGCGCCGCCTGTCTTGCCGCCGCAGCCAGAAATCCCTGCCATCATGATGGCAGCCATAGAACAAATACCGATCGTCTTCATTACTTTTCTCATATGCATCATTTGTGTTTCCTCCTAGTTTACATGGATCATAAAAACCGCCCCTGAAAGAGGCTTTCCTCTCCCAGGGGCGGTTTTCCGCGGTGCCACCCTGATTTATCACTCACCATGAAAGAAAAAGCGCCTCCGTCCGATCCCTCGGACAGAGGCGCGTCTGCGCTGTACCACTCTGTGCTTATCTCTCTTCCACTTCGTATAATATAAAAGCCCCTGTCTCTTCCGAGACAGGGGCGAGGTTTCGCGGTACCACCCTGCATTATACTTTCATGGTTCATCCGTAACGGGGACTTCCGCCTTCTCTACGGCATCACTGCTTCGATCCGGAGCTCTTGGGAGAGTTCGTCATATGCTTCCTGCCGATTTTCACCAACCATCGGCTCTCTGAAAAGAACATCATATCACTTGATCCCAGTCATCGCATGGGGTATTGAGTTGCACTAATCATACACGGCAACGCGCTGTCTGTCAAACGATTTTTCTTTGTATGCTGTTTTGGAATAGATATGGGCGGTTGGTATGAATCGAGGTGATGGGAAACAGGTTCAGGGTTCGGGGTTCAGGGTTCAGGGTTCTGGGTTCTGGGTGAGCCCCTAGGGCGTGGTGCCCCATGATGGGAGAAGAAAGCCTCTCTTGGATGAGAAATTAGAAATGCGAAATGGTGGTGGCGGCTCCGCCGCATATATATTGCAGCGAAGCTGCCACCACAATCACGAACCCATCAACCTGAACCCTGAACCCATTTCCACTACACGCTCCGCATCAGGAAGAGAGTAAGCGCAGTGAGCGCAAAGTACGGGCCATAGGCGAAGGCGCTCTTGCGCTTCTTGAGCCGAAGGAGCATCAGGAGAAAGGCAGCGAGACCGCCAAGGACGATACCGGCCATCGTGACGAAGAGGAGCGCATCTGTCCCCAGCCAGAGGCCAAGCGATGCGATGAGCTTCACATCGCCCCCGCCCAAAGTCCCGCGCGAGAGGATGGCAAGCGCGAGGAAGGCCACGCCGCCAATAGCGGCTGCAAGGAGATGATCGCTCAGGCGGGGAAACTGGAGGAGCGAGAGGAGAAGCCCGCCCGCCGCGAAGGGAAGCATCATCGCATCAAAGAGGCAGTACTGCTCAAAGTCAGTCGCCGTCATGAGCAGAAGGAACGCGGCGGCAAAGAGCAGGAAGAAAAGCTCGACAGGACTGGATGCGATGTAGACCGCGCGCGCACCGCAGAAAAGAAAGGCGAGCGGGAGAAGAAAACGCCGCAAGCGTCCCCGTTCTTTGACCGCCAAAGGAAAGGTCAGGATGTCCTGGTGCGACGCATAGAGACGGTCGATCCATGCATTTCCAAAACGATACAGCAGAAATGTCATGAGCAGCACAGCCGCGCCGCCGATCAAGTAAAAGAAGTCCATATGTTTACCTTGCATTCTTTCGCTGGATATCTTACAATACAGATAGAAACGGTGTCATCCGATAAACGGTTATGGCCTCATATGATTATCAAGTGTAGAAAAACCGCTTAACTTTCCAGGGCTAAGGCGGTTTTTCTATTGGCTATTTCAGCAATGCGGCAATGCACACCGTCATCAGAAAAACAACTGTAAAAAAATCGTATTTCGTCATCTGACCCACCCCTTTCGGGGTCTTTATTTAACCGCCTATCGTTTACGATGGCACCGCCCGTATCATACCATAAAATGATGTCCGTTCATAGCTGTGCAGATAAGAACTCCGCCATTTCCCTTCACGCAAAAAGCCTCGCCCTTACGGGTCGAGGCTTTTTGGATGAGTGAATTACAGTCCGAAACGAGCGAAGATCTCATCGACATGGACGAGCATCGGCTTGTAGTCGAAGCAGGCTTTGATCTCTTCTTCGTTCAGATACTTTCTGACATCTTCATCCTTGCAAAGATTTTCATAGAAATCTTCGCCCTGCAGCCAGCGTTTCATCGCATTTCTCTGTACCCAGCGATATGCGGTGTCGCGGTAAGCGCCTTTCGCTACGAGAGCGAGGAGGACGCGCGGGCTGTAGATGAGGCCGCCGGTGAGGTTCAGATCGGCGAGCATCTTGTCCGGATAGACGAGGAGCTTGTCGATGAGGTCTGTGGTCTGTGCGAGGATGTAGTCCAGAGCGATGGTCGCATCCGGGAACATGACGCGTTCGACGGAGGAGTGGGAAATATCTCTTTCGTGCCAGAGCGGGATGTCTTCGAAGGCGGGGAGGCTGTAGCCCTGAATGAGACGGGCCATGCCGCAGATCCTTTCGGACTTGACCGGATTTCTCTTATGCGGCATCGCAGAGGAGCCCTTCTGCTTCGGGCTGAAATATTCCTCCGCTTCTCTCACTTCGGTCCTCTGCAGGTGGCGGACTTCCAGAGCCATCTGGGCGAGGGTGCCGGCGATGACGCCTAAGGTCGTGATGTATTCGGCGTGGTGGTCACGCTGTACGACCTGAGTTGCTACGACTTCTTTGGCAAGGCCCATCTTCTTGCAGACGTATTCTTCGACGTATGGATCGATGTCTGCATAGGTGCCTACCGCGCCGGACAGCTTGCCGACAGCCATTTCTTCTGCGGCTCTCTTCATGCGGTCAATGTTTCTGAGCGTCTCGGAGTACCAAAGGAGCAGCTTCAGGCCGAAGGTGGTCGGTTCTGCATGGACACCGTGGGTGCGGCCGATGGTCGGGGTGTACTTGAATTCGACAGCTCTTCTCTTCAAGACTTCTGCCAGCTTTTCCAGATCTTCGAGAAGGACAGCGGAGGCCTGTTTGATCTGTACATTGAGGCCGGTATCCTTCACATCGGTGGAGGTAAGGCCCATGTGGATGTACTTGGCATCATCGCCTACATATTCCCCGACATTGGTGAGGAAAGCGATGATGTCGTGATTGATCTCACGATCGATCTCATGGATGCGCTCTACATCAAAGTCTGCCTTCGCTTTGATCACTTCGACAGCTTCCTTCGGAATGCGGCCCAGCTCTGCATTTGCTTCGCAGGCTGCGATCTCTACATCAAGCATTGTCTGCCATTCATTTCTTTCATTCCAGATCTTTTCCATGACTGGACGTGTGTACCTCGGTATCATCAGAGTTCTCCCTTCGGTTGACCAATGCGGGCCGCGATCTCGCGCCCGACGACTACACCGGCGGCGGAAGCCTGTACCAGGCCCCTGGTGATGCCGGCTCCATCACCAATAGCGAAGAAATTGGGAATCTTCGTTTCCAGCTGGGAAGACAGTGCGATGCGGGAGGAGTAGAACTTCACTTCCACGCCATAGAGAAGGGTGTGGCGCGAGTTCGCTCCCGGGCATGCTTCATCCAGCGCTTCAAACATCTCCATAATATCCTTTAAGAAGCGATATGGCAAGACCAAAGATAGATCTCCCGGCGTTGCCGAGGGCATGGTGGGATTGATCAGCCCTCTTCGTATGCGCTCTGCCGTCGAACGACGGCCGTCACGCAGGTCTCCGAGACGCTGCACGATGGGCCCGCCGCCCAGCATGTTTGCCAGTGTCGCGATGTATTTCCCGTACTCGATCGGCTCATGGAAGGGCTCGGTGAACTGCTTCGACACCAGAATGGCGAAATTGGTATTCTCACTTTTTTTGTGTGCATACGAATGCCCATTCACCGTCATGAGTCCGTTGTTATTCTCCGTCACGACGAAGCCATACGGATTCATGCAGAACGTGCGTACACGGTCGTCGAAGGATCTGGAGAAATACACCAGCTTCGACTCATAGCAGATGTTCGTGATCGGCTCGAAGACTTCGGCCGGCGACTCCACGCGGACGCCGATGTCGACCGCATTCGACTCGGTCTGAAGGCCGATCCGTTTCGCTTCTCCGGTAAACCACTCCGCGCCGTCACGCCCCGGTGCGGCCACGAGGTATTTGCAGCGGTACGTCTCGCCGCCTGCAATGACGCCCTGCACCACGCCATCGCTCACAAGGATCGTATCCACCGGACACTTTGACTTCACCGTCACATTGGCCGGCAGACTGTCACGCATGCGGGAAAGGATCTCTCCATTCACATCCGTCCCCAGATGGCGGATGCGCGCTGGGATGAAGGACAAGTCTGCGGCTGCCGCCCGCCGCTTCAATTCGTGCAGCTCCTCCTTGTACTCATCCCCGTAGACCTTGCGATCGGCCCCGCCATAGCGGCAGTACACGCCGTCCACATAGGAAATCAGACGGGCAAGCTCGCCCTTATTCATATAATCATCCAGGTTTCCGCCATAGTCCGTCGTAAGCGTCAGCTTACCATCAGAGAAGGCCCCCGCGCCGCCCCAGCCGGATACGATATTCGCATAGCGGTCGGTCGCCTTCGCCTGCCTGTTCTTATTGAGCGCGATACGCTCACGAATATCCAGCCCCTTCTCCAAGATCAGGATGGACATCCCGGTATCGGCCAGCTCGAGCGCCGTGAATATCCCCGCCGGACCGGCACCGATGATAATGAGATCGAAATCGTTTGGCATAAGAAACCCCCGTTTCTCGCAATACACCCATGGATACTTGCGTTCATGGCTAGTGACAGATGCTGCCGGTGACAGCTCCCCCATCTGCCAGTTACTCTCATGCAGGCATAAAAAAAGCCCCGCATGGGGGCCAGATACATTTTACGTATCCCTTGTCCTATTTTACGCAAAAGAAGAGTGCGTGTCAAATACGACAAGACCGGAGGGAACGGCGGAAGGCTATGAGGCGGAAGAGTGTCCGCCCGTCCCTTTTGACCACTGGTCATTGCGAACCCTTTCGATTTCCTGTATACTATAAATCATATGTAATCTATAAAATAAATGAAGAAAATGTTGGCTTGCACACAAAATCAGTATTTCCTTACAGGAGGATTCATGGCACTCACAAAGAAAGCGGAACGGACAAAAGCAAAGCTTCTGGATTCTGCCCAGCGCCTGATCAGCGCACATGGCTTCGACAATGTATCCGTGGAAGACATCACGAAGGACTCCGGCGTGGCCAAAGGCACCTTCTATCACTACTTCGAATGCAAGGAAGACGTTGTCCGCGAGCTCTCCCGCAAAACAGCCATGGCAACCATCGAGCGCGCCATCGCCCATGACGGCGATGTGATCGAGCGCTGCTGCTTCTATTTTGGCGAGATCTACAAGGACTGCATGTGGAGCGGCGTCCGTATCGTCCGTCAATGGCTCCGTGACAGCGTGGAAAACAAGCACGCACACCCCGAGCAGAATACAGAAGCCCTCTACGACCTCTATCTCGCCCTCGAGAAGATCCTCTCCATCCATCAGGGCGAAGGCAAAGGGGAGCTCCGCAGCGATGTCCCCAAGACCATCCTCTGCCGCATCCTGGTCAGCCACTTCATCGGCGTCATCACCGTCTGGTGCATGCTGAATGCCTCCTTCGACCTGGCCAAAGACTCCGAAAACTACCTGAAGCTCGACATCGAAAATCTCCTCGGGCCGTACGTGGAGAAGTGACTAGGGACTAGGGACTAGGGACTTGAATACCGCCTTCGGGCATCGCCCCATATACTCGCGGCGAAGCCGCCACCTTCATTTATCATTTCTAATTTCTCATTCGAGCAGAGCTTTCATCCACCATCAAGGGGCGGCACGCCCACGGGCTGACTCTGCTGCCTGCCAACCTTCGAGCATTGCCCCCTTGACACTGCGGCGATGCCGCCGCTGATTTGTCTTCGCGCTTACCGTATGGGGCAACGGACTCGCCATCTGGAAGAAAACGACCACCCTTTTATCACAAATGCTATAGCGCCGCGAGGCTTTGCGATGTATGATACAGATGTATCCATGCAAAGCTCACGGCGTTTTCCTATGGTCTTGTACCATGCCATCATTTTTTATTTTCCTAGGAGGCCTCTCATCATGACACCATATACAGAAGGTTTTTCTGCTGAGCCCATTCCGGACTCCATTTTCGAAATCATGAAAGGCAAATCATTCAAAGACGACTGCACCATCCCCAGAGAAGAGCTCTCCTACCTCCGCATCCGCTATGTGGACCTCCAAGGAAAAACGCAGGACGGCGAAATGGTGGTCAACCGCCGCATCGCAGAAACCGTCCTTTCCATCTTCCAAGAGCTCTACGCCGCCAAATATCCCATCGAGAAGATCCGCCTCGTGGACTACTACGATGCCGACGATGAAAGCTCGATGACAGATAACAACAGCTCCTCCTTCAATTTTCGCTTCATCTCCCACACGACGAAAGTCTCCAAACACGGCATGGGCGCGGCGATCGACATCAATCCGCTCTACAACCCCTATGTCAAAATGGTGGACGACAAGCTCACCATCGAGCCCGCCGCCGGAGCCCCCTATATAGACCGCAGCCGTGACTTCCCCATGAAGATCGATGAAAAGGACCTCGCCTGCATCATCTTTGCCAAGTACGGCTTCGAATGGGGCGGCAGCTGGGAAGACCGCAAAGACTACCAGCACTTCGAGATCCCCGACGACGTGATCAAAAACTGGTGACTAGTGACTAGTGGCTAGAGACTTGAATACCACTTTCGGGCATCGCCTCATAAATATTCGCGGCGAAGCCGCCACCTTCATGTCTCATTTCTCATTCCTCCTGAATCCTAAAATTTGAAAGCAGGGATTAGGGATTAGCAGCTAGGAATTAGGAGCCTCGAGTGACTAGTGACTGGTGACTAAATGCCACTTTCGGGCATCGCCACTATCTATACTCTGCGGTGCTTCCATATTTTTATGCGCCGCACCAGCACTCCTCACTCCTAACTCCTCACTCCTAACTGGCGAGCAAAGCTTTCATCCACAATCAGTGGACGAGCCGCCCCACGGGCTAACCCTCAACCCCCCCGGAGCATTCTATGTCTAAGAAAAACATCCCCGTCAAACCAAACGAAACATACCCCCTCACCATCCGCGACCTTGGCATCCACGGCGAAGGCATCGGAGCTGTCGATGACTTCACCGTCTTCGTCCCCGGTGCTCTCCCCGGCGAGACCATACAGGCCATGATCGTGACCGCGAAGAAATCCTACGCCACAGGGCGGCTCATCTCCATCGAGACCCCCTCCGCGCATCGCACCACGCCCGCCTGCCCGGTCTGCCACACCTGCGGCGGCTGTCAGATCTCCCACCTCACCTATGAAGGCCAGCTTGCCGTGAAAGAACGGCGCGTGAAAGACGTGATGGTGCGCATCGGCGGCTGCGAAGAGAGCCTTGTCCGCCCCATCATCGGCGCTCAACATCCATGGAACTACCGCAATAAAATGGCCGTCCCTGTCAGTCAGGTGACGAGCGGCCCCGTCCTTGGCTACTACCGGCAGGGCAGCCATCAGGTCATCCCGATCACGAGCTGCGCCATTCAGGAAGAAGAGAACAACCGTCTGCTGCGCTTTGCACAAGGCTTCATGACACGCCATCAGCTCACCGGCTACAACGAAAAAACAGGCCGCGGCAGCGTCCGCCACATCATGGGGCGCGTCGGCGATCACGGCGAAGTCATGGCCGTCATCGTGACTGCTTCGGGAAAGCTCCCGCTCGCCGACCTCTGGGTCTCCGAAATGAGAAAACTCCTCCCCGAAGTCGTCTCCATCTATCACAATGTCCAAAACCACAAAGGCAATGCCATCCTCGGAAAAGAGATCCATCACCTCTGGGGCAAAAAGACCCTGACCTCTTCCCTTTGCGGCCTCGCCTTCGAAGTCTCCCCCTTCTCCTTCTTTCAAGTACACAAACCGCAGGCCGAGCTCCTCTATGAAAAAGCCCTCGCCTATGCCGACCTCCACGGCGGAGAGACCGTGATCGACGCCTACTGCGGGACAGGCACCATCTCCCTCTGCCTTGCCCAAAAAGCCGGACGCGTCATCGGCATCGAGATCGTGAAAGAAGCCATCGAAGACGCGAATAAGAATGCCGCCTTCAACCACATAGAAAACGCCGAATTCTACGCCGCTGATGCCGGAGAACTCATGCCAAAGCTCTACCAAGAAGGCCTTCGCCCCGACGTCATCGTCATGGACCCCGTCCGCGCCGGCTGCAGCGAGACCGTCCTATCCGCTGCGGCCGGCATGCAGCCCTCACGCATCGTCTACGTCTCCTGCAACGTGGCGACCTTCGCCCGCGATGCGAAGATCCTCGCCGGACTTGGCTATACCGTGAAGGAAGTCACACCCGTCGACATGTTCCCCCAGACCATGCACGTCGAGTGCGTGGCTCTGCTGAGTAAAGTGCATAATTGATCGTGTGAAAATGCTTGAAATAAGGGGATTTCGATAGTTTTGGTTACTGGAAATAATACCGCAAAAATGTCCTACCAGCCTTTAAAAATCAAGGAAATTTTATGGTTGGATAGACAGGAATATTGAGATTGGGTCGATTATACAGAAGTGTTTACTTGTGATTTATGGAAAAGTGAGATTAGAAATAGACTAATAATCAAAAGTATATAGGTATTTCGGTTGTTAATGTAGACGGCAAAGAAGGTCAAATTTATAAATTGAGCAACTCTAATTCGGCAATCGTTTCAAAAGAAACATTTGATACTGTTCAGGAAGCAAAGCTGGAACGTAGTAATGTAATTGTTGATGATAACGGAACACACAGAAGTAATTAAGAAATATAGTTCAAAGAAGTGAGGAGGTTCGTTTCATGCTACTAAGTAATCTAAATGAATTGAAAAACGATATGGTTAGTAAGAATTGGACTATATGTAGCTTTCTATTTAGATATAAATCAGTTGTATATATAGTGCTTGTAAAAAGATTTGTAGGTAAGGAAAAACGAGTAAATCAATATGCACTAGTAAAGCTCCATTTTATGAAACGTGCCGATTTAAACGATGGATTGGAAATTGAAGCCAATTCTTCTAAATTATTAATCGATGCAAAAAACCTAAGAAAGTATTTTGGTATTGAGTATCAAGATAACTTAGGTGATATTTTAAAACAATTTGCTAAGACCTTTGGAAAAGCAATTCCAACGAAAATTTCTAATAATATCTCAAATGAGGAAAAAAGGGCTATGGTAAATTCACTTAGTATAAGTGATTCGGAAGATCCAAATAAAATTTATTGTTATAAAATGAGAAGAAATCCTAATGGCGGAAAGAGAAGTGCCTTTAATTCGGATAAAACAAAACTATTAAGGCCTATTCTATTTAAAAAATTTGAGAATGAACCTGGTGTTAGCTTTTGCTATACCGATAATCCGCTTAAAGAAAATAACGATTCGACTATTTTATCCAATTTCTCAAAATAGCCTATTCTTAAATGATGAGCAAATTGGTTTTAAAATACGCATGAATTATCGTGGAAATGTAAACAAATACAGGATTTTTTGAACTTTCTGCACAATGCTGAAAATAGCCTAAAAATCTCATAATGGTGATGTAGAATTGTTTATGGAGCATCAGGATGAATTAGATCAAATGATGGAAATTGTGAAGCAATCCTATGATGCGCAGGCAGAATAATGATCTGGGAACGTTAAAGGAGGCTCTTATTTGAAAAAGGGAAAAAATGAAATAACCATCCGTTCCAGCGCGGCAGAATACCTGACATATGTTGCCTCTGTTGGCGATCAGCAGGACAGCATAGAGATGCGCTACGAGGATGAGAATATATGGCTGACACAGAAGATGATGGCCACATTGTATGATGTGGATGTTCGTACAATCAATGAGCATATCAAGAAGATTTATTCTGATTCAGAGCTTGAAGAAGATTCAACTATCCGGAATTTCCGGATAGTTCAAACCGAAGGTTCTCGTCAGGTCACACGCGATACCAAGCACTATAACCTTCAAATGATCATTGCCGTAGGCTTTAAAGTCAATTCTGAGCGTGCCGTACAGTTTCGTAAATGGGTAAATCAGATTGCCAAGGATTACACCATCAAAGGCTGGGTTATGGATGATGAACGGCTGAAACGTGGAACGTATCTGACAGAGAAGTATTTCGACGAGCAGTTAGAGCGCATCCGTGAGATCCGTGCGAGCGAAAGAAAGTTTTATCAGAAGATCACTGACCTGTATGCGACCGCCATTGACTATGACAAAAATTCTGCAACAACGAGAAGGTTCTACGCGACCGTTCAGAATAAGATGCATTATGCCGTTCACGGACATACGGCGGCTGAGTTGATCGTGGAAAGAGCCGATCATACAAAGGAGCATATGGGATTAACCACCTGGGCAGATGCGCCGGAAGGAAAGATCAAGAAAAGTGATGTTACAGTTGCGAAGAATTATCTGAGTCAGGATGAAATGAAGCAGCTGAATCGTATGGTGACAGCATACCTTGATTTTGCTGAAAGCATGACCTTACGCCATATCCCGCTTACGATGCAGGACTGGGAAAAGAGACTCAACAGCTTTATCGAAATGTTTGATTACGGCATTTTACAGGACGCAGGCAAAGTGTCCGCAGAAATCGCAAAGCTTCATGCTGAGACAGAATTTGAAAAATATCGCGTGATCCAGGACAGATTATTCATGTCCGACTTTGATAGGTATATGCTGGAGTTGGAAGAAAGCGCAAAGAAATAATGACCGGATTCCAGGTCGAGGCAGTGGCAGAGAGTAGCAATGTAAAATTGCCTGATCAGCCCCTGTCAAGGTAGACATGGCAAATATCTAAAAAAAATATAACCGTAAATTCCATGCTGGTGTTTTCGTATCACCATGGGATTTGCGGCATTTTGTTATGCCGCGAATTTCGCTTTGTATTTCTGAAGACGTTTGTTCTCGGCAATCGGGAACTGTTCCGGCTTCTTCGCGTGCAGAGCTGCCGTACGAACTTCCATTGACGTCCTCACTCCAAATCGTTCCTGAAAACGTTCGTCATTGTAAAAATGGACATATTGGTCGATGGCCGAACGCAGCTTGCCTTGAATTCCTTGCTGCAGCTTGCGTTCCCCGCTCTTTCTATGAAAGAGCCCTCGCCCTGTTCCTCGTATTTCCTTACCTAGCCAAGAAGACTCCGCTCGGATAGCCCATTCGACCTGGTGATTTGTCGGTCAGATCCTTTGCCGGAAAGATATTCTCGTGCTCTGGCAAGCATCCAATCTGCTGAATGTTTCCTTTTGGCCATTAAAAATCCCCCTAAGCAGTTTGGTTATTTACCTTGTCTGCTTTAGGGGGATCATATCACATCGTGGCCGGAGTTTTTTATTCGCGGAAGGTCCTACTTTCCTTCCGCTCTTTGGACCGGACTTTGGGGAGATCTTTTCCCGTTCCATCCGTTGCCTGTCCATGGCACTACCCTCTGGCCGCTTTTTTCTTCATCCATTCCAGCAGATAATCACGGAAAAGACAGGCTACCTTTGTCTTGCGGACCTGCGGATTGCTTACAAGGTAGATCATCTGCCCGCTGATCTCTTCCTTCAGTGTCCGGCTCACGATGTCGGGATGCGGGTACAGGGGATCGGCATAGTCATAGCCAATGTTGATGGCTTTGTTGTGAAGGAGAAGTGTGCGGATGATACTTTCATCCGCTGTTTCCACAAGAATGTGGATCTCTCTTCCGGGCGCGAGGAAGTACTTGTCGATATGGTGACGGAAGCAATCGTAGGCACGGCCTTTGCTGATGATGGTCTGCCCATCCAGATCGTCATAGGTCAAGGCAGGAAGCTTCGCCAGCGGATGGGATCTGTGCATCCGTACACTGTAATGGCTGAAAAAAAGAGGGTCTCCTTCGAAACGCGTCTCATCCAGTGGTCCCGCCGTGATGGCAAAGCTGCACTGCTGCGATGCCAATGCAGCTATAGCATGGGCATCTGTCGTATCTACTACACTTAAAATGATAGAAGGATAGGCCTCGTGAAAGTCTTCGATCAGGGAGGCTCCGAGATAGGCGAGTACATGATCGAGCGCATAAATGGTGACCACGCTTTGGGACTTAGCTGCCAGCGTGCGGAGGCTGCGGATGGCATCGTATTCCTCCAGAAGGCTTTTGGCATGCGGCAAGAGAGTCGTTGCATAGTCCGTGGGAATGACTCCTTTTATGCTGCGGATAAAAAGCGGCTGACCAAGCTCTTCCTCAAGCAGACGGATCACCTTGCTGACGCCTTGGCGCGAGACATAGAGGGTGTCTGCCGCTGTTTTTATATTCTGTGTCTGATAGACGGTCACGAAGTATTGCAGCTGTTTTTGATTCATAGAGCACCTCCTTTTTCATTATAGTGCAACCATATGGTTGCTTCAATCATCTCATTTTTTTCTTTTTCCGGCGACACACCTCACGTATAATAGCGCCTAGAAAAGGAGGATTCACATTCTATGAAAATCACACAGATCCGTAGTGCAACCAATCGCCTAATATACGCCGGCAAAACATTTCTCATCGATCCGTGGCTTGCCCCCCGGCATGCCTTCAGCTTCATCGACATTCCCGGCCGCCCCTACCATATTCCCGACCCGATGAAGGAGCACCTGCCGATGCCATTCTATGACCTTCCCATCTCTGCCGAGGAGGTCTTGCAGGATGTCGACTATATCATCGTTACGCATCTCCATCCCGATCACATCGACATGTCCGTCACAGACGGTACAGTCGGCGCCCCGCTGGATAAGAGAGTCCCCATTTTCTGCCAAAATGAGGAGGATGCGACTGTGCTGAAAAGGTCCGGATTTCAGGATATCACCATCCTTCCTAAGGAAGGAATTCAGATAGGAGATGCCACCATTCGTCAGGTCCCGGCCCTCCATGGCACGTATATCCCCTGCGGAAACGCCATGGGCGTCCTCTTTGAAGCCAAAGAGGAAAAAACATTCTATCTGGCCGGCGATACCATCTGGTATGAAGAAGTTGCTGCGACCATTAAGAAATACCAGCCGGAAGTGATCGTCCTCAATGCCTGTGCGGCTGAGACTCTTGAGAATGGCCGTCTCATCATGAATGATGAAGATGTCTGGAATGTGTCGCTTGCCGCTCCTCATGCCCGGCTTTATATCACGCATATGGATAACGTGGCACACGCAGCCCTCACTCGGTATACGATGCGCGGCCGTCTGGCTTCCCGCGGTATCGTCAATTACGATATGCCCCTCGATGGCGAAAGTGTGGTATATCTTTCTGACGAGCCTCTTCTCGCAAAAGGCAGCGATTGAGCGAGGTCATGCCGGAGCGATCGGAAGGGCCGCTTTCTCTCACGCCTACCGATTTCCTCTCATATGGAGTATAATGAAAAGGATAACTATACATCTTCCATTTATGATAGGAGAAATCATATGAGAAAAATCATTCTTACCGGCGACCGCCCGACCGGCCGCCTTCATGTCGGCCACTACGTCGGCTCCCTGCGTGAGCGTGTCGAGCTGCAGAACTCCGGTAAATTCGACGACATCTACATCATGATCGCTGACGCGCAGGCGCTCACGGACAACGCGGACAATCCGGAGAAGGTCAGAAGAAATGTGCGCGAGGTCGCTCTCGACTACCTCGCTGTCGGCATCGATCCCGCGAAGTCCTGCATCTTCATCCAGTCCATGGTGCCGGAGCTCACCGAACTCACCATGTACTACATGAACCTCGTCACCGTTTCTCGTCTCCAGAGAAATCCGACTGTCAAAGCGGAGATCCAGCAGAAGAATTTCGAAGCCAGCATCCCGGCCGGCTTCCTCTGCTACCCTGTCAGCCAGGCGAGCGACATCACGGCCTTCAAGGCCACCCACGTCCCGACCGGCGAAGACCAGGAGCCGATGCTCGAGCAGACACGCGAGATCGTCCGCAAATTCAATGACATCTACGGCGAAGTCCTTGTCGAACCAGACATCGTCCTTTCCACAAACAAAGCCTGCCTGCGCCTGCCCGGCACCGACGGCAAAGCGAAGATGAGCAAGTCCATAGGCAACTGCATCTACCTCGCTGATTCGCCGAAGGATATCGAGACGAAGATCATGTCCATGTTCACCGACCCGACCCACCTGCGCCGCGACGACCCGGGGCATGTGGAAGGAAATCCCGTCTTCACCTACCTTGATGCATTCAGCAGTGATGAACACTTCGCAGCCTTCTGCCCCGAATACAGCTGCCTTCAGGAAATGAAGGATCACTACACGAGAGGCGGCCTCGGCGACGTGAAGGTGAAGCGCTTCCTGAACAATGTCATGCAGGAGACGCTCCGCCCCATCCGCGAACGCCGTGAATATTGGGAAGCCCATCTGGAGGATGTCCAGGATATCCTGAAGGCTGGCTGCGAAAAAGCGGAAAATACCGCAGCCAAGACCCTCAGCGAAGTCCGCCGCGCGATGCGGATCAATTATTTCGAGGATGGAAATCTGCTGAAATAAGGTGAAGGGGTTCAAGAAAATGAGGAATGAGGGTGGCGGCTTCGCCGCATTCATTCCTCATTCCACTTTTCTCCCTCCTTCCTT
>DLZS01000031.1:0-1121 GCA_003447275.1 Dialister sp. | reverse complement strand
ATCGGGCATCGCCCTTTATATGAATTGACGCGAAGCGTCGCTCTGCCTAAGCCTTCCCCATGGGGGAAGGCTGACGATACGAGGATACCGTCACCTAAATTGCGCCGAAGCCGCCACGAGAGCCCTGAGCCCTAGTTACCAGTCAAAGGAGTCCGCTATGCCATACGTCAATATCAAAATCACCCAAGAAGGCCATGTGACCCCCGAGCAGAAAGCTGCACTCATCCGTGGTGTCACGGATCTTCTGGCCAATGTCCTGCACAAAAATCCGGCTTCGACTGTCGTCACCATTGATGAAGTGCCTCTGGAAAACTGGGGCCTCGGCGGCGATCCGATCCTTGTTGCCAGAGAGAAGAATCAAAAGAAATAGTGTAAGCCCTTGGGGCGTGCCGCCCCTTGATTGTGGACGAAAGCTCGGCCCGAATGAGAAACACGAAATGGTGGTGGCTTCGCCGCATTTTATAAACACACTCCACTTTTCTTCCTCCTTCCTTTGAAAGGAGGTGCCCCGAAGGGGCGGAGGTTGGCTCTCGAAACGGTACTTTCACTCGCGAGGATGCCAACCCCGCCTCGCTTCGCTCGTCCGCCCCTTCCAGAGGAAGGGGCGAGAATGATCCTTGATCGGGCATCGCCCACATATAATTGCGGCGAAGCGTCGCTCTGCCTAAGCCTTCCCCTCGAGGGGAAGGCTGACGATACGAGGATACCGTCATCTAACATGCGGCGAAGCCGCCACCTGAACCCTGAACCCAAGTCACCAGTCACTCCGAGCAGCAAAAAGCCAGAACACGCATCCAGTGTGTTCTGGCTTTTCTATTGGCGGTGAAGCTGCACCGTCATTTTTCACTTCACCCACCGCCGGAGCACGCCGGAAAGCCTTGCCACGTCGAGAGGCTTGGCTATGTATAGAAATATGCAGGAGATCCGCCGCCGTGATGGGATCTGCTTCCCCAAGGCCCCCCTTCCCCCGCCTTCGTCCTTACGTTATAATATATTTAAGGAAACGCTAATTAAATCGCAGAGTCAGATTCTACAAGAATTTTTATACATAGCTTCGTCATAGCCTTCCTTAAATAGCTCGCTATTGGCGTCAGGTTATTCCTCGCTATGCATAAAAATTC
>DLZS01000116.1:0-2553 GCA_003447275.1 Dialister sp. | reverse complement strand
ATAAAAATCAGAAGCGCCGCGGAAGTTTGAAATTAGCGACTTTCTCGTATCGAAAACCTAATCCCTAGCTACTAATTCCTAGTCACAAGTCACCAGTCACTAGTCACTCCTTATCCCTGACCACTAGACACAAATCACCGGCTACTTCTTTTTTGCAAGTCTGCGAAATCATCCGCAGCATTCACTTTCATCTGTTATAATAACTATTATACATCATCCAAAGGAGAATACCATGAAATACCGTTTACTGCTGCTCTTGGCAGCGCTCATCTGGGGCTTTGCCTTCGCCGCACAGGTGGTCGGAATGGAGTCCGTCGGACCATATACATTTAACGGCGTCCGTTTCCTCTTAGGCTCGCTTGCGCTCGTCCCCATCATCCTTACAACACATGAAGAGCCGCCGCCGCTTCAAAGAAATATGCCGCTCTCTGCCGCCTGCCTCATGGTAGGACTTCCGCTCTTTGCCGGTGCGACGCTTCAGCAGGTGGGGCTTCAGTACACCACCGCCTCGAAAGCCAGCTTCCTCACTGCGACCTACATCCTCATGGTGCCGATCATGGGGATCTTCCTCAAGGAAACGCTCCGCATAACGCACATCGCAGGCGCTCTCCTCGCCATGGCCGGCGTGTACTTCATGTCGATCACCGAAGACTTCTCCATCGGTGCCGGCGACCTCATGATGCTGCTCTGTGCGCTGGGCTTCACCATCCAGATCCACGCCATGACCTACCTCACACAGCGCTTCTCTCCCATCCTCCTCTCCTCGGGACAGTTCTTCGTCGCCGGCGTCCTGAATTTCATTCTTGCCTTTCTTTTCGAAACGCCGACTCTCTCCGGCATCGAAGGCGCCCTGTGGCCGATCCTCTATACCGGTCTTCTCTCGACAGGCGTCGCCTACACGCTGCAGGCCGTCGGGCAGAAATATCTCCCGCCCACCGAAGCCTCGATGATCCTCAGCATGGAAATGGTCTTTGGCGGCATGGCAGGTGTTTTCTTCCTCGATGAAAGCTTCACCGCCCGCCAGATGATCGGCGTCCTCTCCATGACCGCCGGTGTCTTCCTCTCCCAACTGCCGGGGAGAGCGGTGTTGTCTTTCAAAAAAGTGGCCAGGGATTAGGGATTAGGAGCTCAGAGTGACTCGTGATTGGTGACTAAAATGCCTGTTGCGGGCATCGCCCATTATATATTCTGCGGCGCTTCTAATTTTTATGCGCCGCGCCTTCCCCGTTGAACCCACAGAACCCGCTGAACCTCTTTCACACGCAATCAAGGGGGCGGCATGCCCATTGGGCTATTCCTCAATGAAAGGAGTCCTTCTCATGAAACACATCGTCATCGCACAGCCGCTCGCCATCAGCAGCGCCCTGCTTGATACATTGACGACGGATCTCAAAAAAGACGGCTTCACCATCACCACCTATGACAGCCTGCCGAAAGACCAGGATGAACTGGGCGATCGCCTTGCGGATGCTGACCTTGCCGTCATTGCCAATTATCCGCTTCGGAAGGAAGCGCTCGCGAAAGCCGCATCGCTCAAATACCTCTGCGTCGCATTCACCGGCGTCGACCATGTCGCCATTGATTACTGCAAAGAAAAGGGCATCGCCGTCTCGAACTGTGCCGGCTACTCGACCGAGTCCGTGGCCGAGCTTACATTCTCGCTCATTCTTGCCCTCTACCGCAAGCTGTCCGAAGGCGGATGCGCTGCCAGAAATGGCAAGACCAGTGCCGACCTCATGGGCATCGAGATCAGCCATCGGAAATTCGGCATCATCGGTACCGGTGCCATCGGACGACGTGTCGCAGACATCGCCTCCGCATTCGGCGCCGATGTCTATGGCTACAGCCGCTCTCAGAAGGCAGCGAGCATCACCTATACCGACCTCGACACCCTGCTTTCCACCTGCGACATCATCTCCGTCCACCTGCCTCTTACGGGCGAGACGCGCGGCCTCCTCTCTCGGGAAAAGCTCTCTCTCATGAAGCCGGGAGCGATCCTCATCAATACCGCCCGCGGCGGAGTCATCGACAATGCCGCCCTCGCCGACCTCCTCTGGGAAGGAAAGATCGCAGGCGCCGGCATCGATGTTTTCGACGGCGAACCTCCACTCGCCAAGGACGATCCTCTCCTCTCTGCGCCAAACACCGTCCTCACCCCGCACGTCGGCTTCTTCACTGAGGAAGCCATGGCCCGCCGTGCCGTCATCGTGATGGACAACCTCCGCGCATACCTGAAAGGGGAGCAGGAGAATGTGATCTGTTAGCCTACGCCACCACATCTGCCTTTTCTCACTTGGTTTCCGTGGAGAGTGAATGTGAGGCGCACAAAGTTCAGAAGCGCCGACTCTTATATCATAAAAAGCGTATCAGGTTCAGAAATTTGAACTTGATACGCTTTTGGCATACTATAGAAACGCTGATTCAATCACAGAATCAGATTTCACAAGAATTTTTATGCATAGCTTCGTCATAAAGTTTGAAAGCAGGGATGAGTGGCTAGTGACTGGTGACTGGTGACTGGTGACTAGGAATTAGTAGCCAGGGATTAGGTTT